>DASTRU010000243.1:0-5673 GCA_035761045.1 Burkholderiaceae bacterium
CCGCCGAACTGTACCAGCACACCATCTGGCTGTTCCTTGTCGATGATGTTCAACACATCTTCAGCCGTGAGCGGTTCGAAGTACAGGCGATCCGCCGTATCATAATCGGTGCTGACCGTTTCCGGGTTGCAGTTGACCATGATGGTTTCGTAACCATCGTCGCGCAGCGCGAGCGCGGCATGCACGCAGCAATAGTCGAACTCAATGCCCTGCCCAATCCGATTCGGCCCGCCGCCCAGCACCATTATTTTTTTACGATCGGTGGGCTGCGCCTCGCACTCTTCCTCGTAGGTCGAGTACATGTAGGCGGTGGTCGTTGAGAACTCGGCCGCGCAGGTATCGACGCGTTTGTACACCGGCCGCACGCCTGCGGCATGCCGCGCCTTGCGCACTTCGCCCTCGGTCGTATCAAGCAAATACGCAAGACGACGATCGGAAAAACCTTTGCGCTTTAAGTACAACAACGCGTCGCGGTCGAGATCGGCCAAGGTGTGCTTCTCGATCTCGAGTTCGAGATCGACGATCTCTTTGATCTGCACTAAAAACCAACGATCGATATGCGTGAGCGCATGCACTTCATCAAGCGTGAAGCCTTGCGCGAACGCATCGCCCACATACCAAATCCGCTCAGGACCCGGCTCGCCTAATTCTTCTTCGATGAGTTCGCGGTCGGTGGTTTTTTGATTCAAGCCATCGACGCCCACCTCAAGTCCACGCAAGGCTTTTTGAAAGGACTCTTGGAACGTACGTCCAATCGCCATTACCTCGCCGACCGACTTCATTTGCGTCGTCAAATGCGCGTCGGCTTGCGGAAATTTCTCGAACGCGAAACGAGGAATCTTGGTGACGACATAATCGATCGTCGGCTCGAAGCTTGCGGGCGTCGCGCCACCGGTGATTTCGTTGCGCAATTCGTCGAGCGTGTAGCCGACCGCGAGCTTGGCCGCGATCTTCGCGATCGGAAACCCCGTCGCCTTCGATGCCAGCGCCGACGACCGCGACACACGCGGATTCATCTCGATGACGATCATGCGGCCGTTGGCCGGGTTGACCGCGAACTGCACGTTAGAGCCGCCGGTGTCCACGCCGATCTCGCGAAGAATCGCGACCGACGCGTTGCGCATGAGCTGGTATTCCTTATCGGTCAGCGTTTGCGCGGGCGCGACGGTGATCGAGTCGCCCGTATGAATGCCCATTGGGTCAAGGTTCTCGATCGAGCAGACGATGATGCAGTTGTCCGCGCGGTCGCGCACCACTTCCATCTCGTACTCTTTCCAGCCGATGAGGGATTCCTCGATCAGCAACTCGCGCGTGGGCGAGGCTTCGAGACCACGTTTGCAAATCGTCTCGAACTCTTCGGCGTTGTACGCGATGCCGCCGCCCGTGCCGCCGAGCGTGAAGCTCGGGCGGATGATGACGGGAAAGCCCACCGTCTTTTGCACACCCCACGCTTCCTCGAGCGAATGCGCGATGCCCGAACGCGCGGAGTCGAGCCCGATCTTCGTCATCGCAGCCTTGAACTTGCTGCGGTCCTCGGCTTTATCGATGGCCTCGGGCGAAGCGCCAATCAACTCGACGTCGTATTTGTCCAGCACGCCGTGGCGCCATAAATCGAGCGCGCAATTAAGCGCGGTTTGCCCGCCCATCGTGGGCAGAATCGCGTCGGGGCGTTCCTTGGCGACGATCTTCTCGACAACTTGCCAGGTGATCGGCTCGATGTAGGTCACGTCGGCCGTTTCGGGGTCGGTCATGATCGTCGCCGGATTGCTGTTGACGAGAATGACCTTGTAGCCCTCGGCCTTGAGCGCCTTGCACGCTTGCGCGCCCGAGTAATCGAACTCGCACGCTTGGCCGATGATGATCGGACCCGCGCCGATGATGAGAATGGATTGAATGTCGCTGCGCTTGGGCATGTCAGTTCCGCTTTTCTTCCATCAAGCGCACGAACCGGTCGAATAAATAGCCGATGTCATGCGGACCCGGGCTTGCTTCGGGGTGACCTTGAAAGCAAAACGCGGGTCGATCAATACGTTTAAAACCTTGTAGCGTGCCGTCGAACAAGGACACATGCGTGACCTTGCATGTATCGGGCAACGACGCCGCGTCCACCTCGAATCCGTGGTTTTGGGACGTGATGCATACCCGCCCCGTCTCCAAGTCTTGGACCGGATGATTCGCGCCGTGGTGACCAAACTTCATCTTGCGAGTACGACCACCCGACGCGAGCCCCATGATTTGGTGGCCCAGGCAAATGCCGAAGGTGGGATAGCCTTTTTCGATGAGCTCGCGCGCGTTATCGATCGCGTAATCGCACGGCTCGGGGTCACCCGGGCCGTTGGCGAGAAAGACGCCGTCGGGCTTAAGCGCGATGACTTCCGACGCTGGCGTTTGCGCGGGCAGCACGGTGATGCGACAGCCACGATCGGCGATCAGCCGCAGGATGTTTTGCTTGACGCCGTAGTCGTAAGCCACCACGTGGTACTTGGGTGACTGAACCTCGCCATACCCGGTGCCAAGCGACCAGGTCGTGCCCGTCCATTCGTACGGTTGTTTAACGCTTACGACCTTGGCCAAGTCCAAACCGGCCATGCCCGGGAATGTCCGCGCGAGACGAACGGCTTCGTCGGCATCGCTGCCCACCAATATCGCGCCGGCTTGCGCGCCTTTGTCGCGCAACAAACGCGTTAGGCGGCGCGTATCGATGCCCGCGATCGCGACGGTGCCTTGGCCGCGCAAATAATCCGAAAGCGATGATTGAGCACGGAAGTTCGAATGCACATGCGGCACGTCGCGCACGACGAGTCCTGCGGCGAATACCCGCGATGCTTCAACGTCTTCGTTGTTGGCGCCGACGTTGCCGATGTGCGGGTACGTCAGCGTCACGATCTGACGGCAATAACTCGGGTCGGTCAAAATTTCTTGGTAACCGGTGATGGCCGTGTTGAACACGACTTCGCCAACGGTATGACCGTCGGCTCCGATCGAAAGGCCGCGAAACACGGTGCCGTCCGCGAGCGCGAGGATCGCGGGAGAACGAGTTTCGCCGGAAAAGCTGGGGCGCAAGGTGGGCTCCGTATGATGACCTCCTTACGCCTCGAACGTACTGCCTTGATTTAGCGCTAGCCCTGGATTTCGATGTTCTCGAACCGGGCAATGTTGTTATGAAGCGCGAAGTAAAAGCAAAACGCGAGATTGGATCGAACTGGGCGATAAGGCAGGTGAGTGTGTAGGCAAACCGCGAAATTATAGCAGCGACGCGATTCTCCGCCGGAGCCCCCACAGGTCATCCAAATGCGGCCCGCAAGAATGCGTGAGGATTTGCGGTAATTCCTAAGTGACACATACGAAGACGACCTACCATCCGCGCGAAGGCTCATTCCATAGAGGCCGTCTAATGAATATTTCCTCCATGTCACATACCGCCCACTTCATTTGGGACGACGGTGAAGGCGAAAGTTGCTGCTCCAGCTTGTATCTGGAAACCCGCAATTTATTACGGGTCGCATGCGGCAAGGCCGCCGAGGCGCGCTTGCAAAACAATCACGACCTGGCCGAGCGATACGAACTCAAAATACGCTCGCTCACGCAATCACTCTCGAATTTGCGCAAGACCGGCCATTTGGGCGAAGCACGCGTTTATTCGGGAAATGCGTTCGAAACGGCATTCGCGAACGCAAGACCCGAACACCTAAAGATTCTTTAGTCGAGATCGCCCGAGGCGATTCGTCGTTGTCCGAGCGCAAGCGTCGCGGCGACGAATCCTTGCTTGCTGCCGCAGTCGTAACGCGTTCCGGAATAGCAATGCGCGACGACGCGACGTGAGCGCAATAGCGCGGCGATCCCATCGGTGAGTTGGATCTCGCCATTCTTGCCGGGACGCGTATTGCGCAACTCGGTGAATATCTGCGGCTCCAACACATATCGACCGACGACGGCAAGCGTTGAAGGCGCGTCTTTCGGATCCGGTTTTTCAACGATATGCGTCACGCGCCCCGTCGCGGCATCGATCGTCTCAGTCGCGACGATTCCATACTTGCTCGTGTCTTCGCGGGGCACCGTCATGGCGCCCAGCACGCTTGCATGATGGCTTTCGTATTGCTTTACGAGTTGGCGCGTCACTGAAACTTCTGCGTCGATCAAATCGTCGGCGAGCAACACGGCGAACGGCTCGTCGCCCACTACCGGTTGCGCGCACAACACGGCCGCGCCCAAACCATTTGGCGCTGGCTGACGGATGTATACGCACGTCACGCCGCGCGGCAGGATGTTGCGGACCGTGGCGAGCAACTCCGTTTTGTTCTTGGCTTCGAGTTCGGCTTCCAGCTCGGGCGCGGCGTCGAAATGGTCTTCGATGGCGCGCTTGTTGCGTCCAGTGATGAACACGAGCTCGGTAATGCCAGCGGCTACCGCTTCTTCGACCGCGTATTGAATAAGCGGCTTGTCGACGACGGGCAACATTTCCTTCGGCATGGCTTTCGTTGCCGGCAAAAAGCGCGTGCCAAGTCCGGCGACGGGAAACACGGCCTTACGGACTGGACGGGGGGAATCGTTCATAGGATCGTCAATCGCTCGATACGATTGCGGAGGGCGAAAAACGCGCGATTATAGGGACCGCGCTTGCAATGTTTTTATGTTTACAACTCATACGTGTCTTTCTTCCTCATGAACGCTCTCGAACGTCTTCGTCAATACACGACCGTCGTGGCCGATACGGGCGACTTTCAATTACTGCAACGCTTTCGCCCGCAAGACGCCACCACGAACCCTTCCTTGGTGCTGCGCGCCGCGCAAAAGCCTGAATACGCCGAGCTCCTTAACCGCACGGTGCGCGATGCGCGCGACTTACCCACGGGACAAGTGCTCGATCGATTGCTCGTTGAATTCGGCCGCGAAATCTTGCGCGTGATTCCGGGACGAGTGTCCACCGAAGTCGATGCGCGCTTATCGTTCGATACGGTGGGCACCGTCGCCAAGGCCCGCGAGTTGATGGCGATGTACGAGCGCGCTGGCATCGCGCGCGAACGCGTGTTGATCAAGATCGCGTCCACATGGGAAGGCATCGAAGCGGCGCGAGTGCTGCAAGCCGAAGGCATTCGCTGCAACATGACGTTGTTGTTTTCGTTGGTGCAAGCGGCGGCGTGCGCGGCGGCCAACGCGCAATTGATATCGCCTTTCGTGGGTCGCATTACCGATTGGTACAAACAGCGCGAGCAACGGGATTTCGCACCCGAGGACGATCCGGGCGTGATGTCGGTGGCGCGCATACACGCGTACTTCAAGCAGCGCGGCATCGCCACGGAGATCATGGGCGCGAGCTTTCGGTCAACGGGTCAAGTGCTCGCGCTTGCGGGTTGCGACTTATTGACGATCAGCCCCGAACTACTTGGCCAGCTTCAGCAACTCGATACTCCCGTCGAGCGTCGATTGACCACGGCGGGCGCGCAGCCCGTGCCGGACGTGCGCACCGACGAAGCCGCCTTTCGTTGGCAGCTCAACGAAGATGCGATGGCGACGGAGAAATTGGCCGAAGGCATCCGCGTATTCGCGGCGGATGCATTGAAGCTCGAAGCGTTGATCGAGCAAACGCGCGCTGGACTTACCGCCGCCGCCTAAACAATGCACGGACGCGGCCGCGTCAACGGCGGCCGCCCTCGCCTCGCTTTAGGTTTAGGC
>DASTRU010000244.1:0-13935 GCA_035761045.1 Burkholderiaceae bacterium
GCGACCTTCGATATCCACGCGACTGACTTGCACATGAATCGAATCGCCCAATCGATAACGCTGCCCGGTACGCTCGCCCCGCAGCTCGTGCAAGGCCTCGTTATATTGAAAATACTCGGCGCCCAATTCGCTGACGTGCACCATGCCTTCGACATACAAACCATCAAGCGTGACGAACACCCCAAACGGCGCGACTCCCGATAACGTGCCTGAGAATTGTTCGCCCACGCGCTCGCGCATGTAAAAGCATTTAAGCCACGCCTCAACGTCGCGGCTCGCGTCGTCGGCGCGTCGTTCGTTCGCCGAGCAAATAAGTCCAAGCCTGACCCATCGTTCGTGCGCTTCGGCCTGAGCCCGCTTGTCACGGGCACTGCGGCTGCGCATATCCGTCGGTTCCAACTCCACCTCCGAACGAAGCCCCGGAGGCGGATCGGGTACGTACGAACGGCCCGCGAGCACGGCTTTGATCGCGCGATGGGTAAGTAAGTCCGGGTAACGGCGAATCGGGCTAGTGAAATGCGCATAGGCGTCGTACGCCAAGCCAAAATGCCCCGCGTTATCCGGCGAATAAATCGCCTGCTGCATCGAGCGCAACAACACGGTTTGCAACACCGGCGCATCGGGGCGCGGACGAATGCGGTCCATCAACGAGGCGTAGTCGCTCGCCTTAGGATCGTCGCCACCACTTAGAGTAAGGCCCGTGGTCTTTAGGAACGCACGCAGGTTTTGCAGCTTTTCCGGCGTCGGTCCTTCATGTACGCGAAACAAGGTGAGTTGCTTCGAGCGAAGCATGAAGTCCGCCGCGCATACGTTTGCCGCAAGCATGCATTCCTCGATCAACCGGTGCGCGTCGTTACGCGTGCGCGCGAGAATTTGTTCGATCTTGCCGACCGCGTTGCAAACGATGTACGTCTCGGTGGATTCAAAATCGACCGCGCCCCGACGTTTACGCGCGCCAAGCAATGCGCGGTACAAGGCGTAGGCGTCGTGCAGATGCGGCACCAGCGCAGCTCGCCTAGGTGGTAATTGATTCGCGAACTCCGGGCTCGACAAAATGTTCCACACCTCGGTGTAGGTGAAGCGCGCATGGCTATGCATCACCGCCGGATAAAACTGATAGGCCGTGAGTTCACCTTCGTTAGTCACCACCATGTCGGCGACTAAGCAAAGTCGATCGACATCGGGATTCAGCGAGCACAGTCCATTACTTAGTTTTTCCGGCAGCATCGGAATCACGCGGCGCGGAAAATAAACCGACGTGCTGCGCTCGATCGCCTCTTGATCGAGCGCATCGCCGGGCGTTACGTAATGACTTACGTCCGCGATCGCGACGATGAGTCGAAACGCCTCCTTCTTCGCCTTTCCGCGTCCGGTGACGATGCGCTCGACATACACCGCGTCGTCGAAGTCGCGCGCGTCCTCGCCATCGATGGTGACCAAGGGCCCGTCCCGCAGATCCACGCGCCCTTTTAAATCCTGTGGGCGCACTTCGTTCGGTAAATTCGCGGCGAGTGTCTTAGCCTCGTCGGAGAACACGTGCGGTACGTCGAATTTACGTACCGCGATTTCGATCTCCATGCCCGGATCGTCGATCTCGCCAAGCACCTCCACCACTTTGCCGATCGGCTGCGAATAACGCGAAGGTTGCTCGACGATCTCCACCATCACGACTTGCCCGCTTTGCGCGCCATGCGATTCGTGCGGCGGCACCAAGATGTCGTGCTTGATGCGTTGATCTTCCGGCGCCACCACATGCACGCCACGCTCGTTTAGAAAACGGCCGACCAGGCGATTGGTGCGACGCTCGGTGACTTCGACGATCGTGCCCTCGGGCTTGCCATTGCGACCCGCGCCCGTGATCTTGACGAGCACCCGATCGCCATGCAGCACCTTGAGCATCTCTTTTGGCGACAAAAAGATGTCGGGGCTGCGATCGTCGGGGATGCAAAACCCAAATCCATCGCGATGCCCCGATACGCGGCCGGCGATGAAGTCGAGCTTCGTCGCCAACAACAGCACGCCCTTGCGGTTGGGCAGCAGTTGCCCGTCGCGCTCCATTGCTTGCAAGCGTCGCTGAAAGCCTTCCGACTCACGCGCGCCCACGTTTAATTGTTTGGCAAGTTGCCCGGGCGTTAATAGCTCGGGGGCGCTCCGCAATACCGTGAGAATGTCCTCACGACTTGGGATGGCATATTCGTATCGCTCGTGGTCTTTTGTATTCACGCCTTTTCTATTCACGTGTTAGGCCGCGTATTAAAGTCACGCGGACCATGGTTTATTGGACTTGGGGCACTTAGCGAAACTCGCTATACTCGCGGCCTCCTGCGGTTTGCCTAGTCCGGCAGCCGCCGTGCCCAGGTGGCGAAATTGGTAGACGCGCTAGTTTCAGGTACTAGTGCCGAAAGGCTTGGGGGTTCGAGTCCCTTCCTGGGCACCAACAGATTTACTTAAAGACTTACTCAAGGCCCGCCATGCGCAGGCCTTTTTGTTTTGCTCAACCGTTTTTAGCGCTTCGTTCAATGGCATCGGCGGTATCTTCCTCGGCTTGTCGGCGACGTTGAGCCGCACGTCGCATCAAGGTTTCCATCGGCATGCCGTCGTACAACTCGAACGGCTGATGGATCCACGGACTTTCCGATAAAAACTGTACCGCGTAATGAGGCGTATGAACCGAATGCGCCTTATGCCAAAGCACGGCCGTGCGAATCTCTTCGATTTCGGCGTGGCGTGCGCGCAAATGCTCGACGACGGCGTGCAACGTACGACCGGAATCGGCCATGTCGTCGATCAACAGCACGCGTTTGCCAAGCTCGCGCGCCGTGGACGTGAAATGGTCCGCCACGATCAACGTACCTTGGCGGGTGCCCGAATCCTCGCGATACGAGCTGGTACTAAGAATCGCAAAGGGTTTACCAAACAAGCGTGAAAACACATCGCCTATGCGTAAGCCGCCGCGCGCCAGGCACAGCACGGTGTCGAATTCCCAATGCGACTCGGCGACCTTCACCGCCAAGTCTTCAATCAAGTCGTGATACTGGTCCCAGCTAACGTGAAGGTCGTTCATCAATGCGCGGACTTATTTGAACGGATGGCGCAACACGATGGTTTGGTCGCGATCCGGTCCGGTGGAGATGAGATCGATCGGCGCGCGGCAGACGTCGGATAACAGTTGCAGATAACGCCGTGCGTTGCCCGGCAGTCCGTCGATCGAGGTCACTCCAACCGTCGATTCGGTCCACCCCGGAACCTCCTCGTACACCGGCTCGCAGCCTTCGACGTTCTCCGCGCCGAACGGCAGGATGTCAACCGTGCGGCCATCCACTTTGTAGCCAACTCCAACGCGTACCGACTCGAACCCGTCGAGCACGTCGAGCTTGGTCACGCATAAGCCCGACACACCGTTGAGTTGCACCGAACGACGAAGCGCGGCGGCATCGAACCAACCCGTGCGACGCGGGCGGCCCGTGACCGAACCAAACTCCTTACCGATTTCGGCGATACGCTTGCCCACGTCGTCGAATAATTCAGTCGGAAACGGGCCTGAACCCACGCGCGTGGTGTACGCCTTCGTGATTCCAAGCACGTATTGCAAACGCTGCGGCCCAACGCCGGCGCCCGCGCACGCCGCGCCCGCCACGCAATTGGAACTCGTCACGAACGGATACGTTCCGTGATCGACATCCAATAACGAACCTTGCGCGCCTTCGAACAACAAGTTCTCGCCGCGTTCGTTCGCCTCGTACAGCAAACGGGAGACATCGGCGACCATGGGGCTCAAGCGCTCCGCGTAGGCAAGCGCATCGTCATGCACACGGGCATAGTCGAGAGCCGCCGCGCCTAAGTAATGCACGAGCACGAAGTTGTGATAGTCGAGCACCTCGTGCAGTCGTTCGGCGAAGGTGCGCGGACGTAATAAGTCTTGCAAACGGATGGCACGGCGCGCGGCTTTGTCTTCGTATGCGGGGCCAATGCCACGGCCCGTGGTGCCGATCTTGGCCTCGCCCTTTTTCGCCTCGCGCGCCTGATCCACCGCGACGTGATACGGCAGGATGAGCGGACATGCTTCGGAAATACGCAGGCGCGAGCGTACTTCCACGCCGGCCGCTTCAAGCTCGGCGATTTCCTTGAGCAGCGCTTCGGGCGAAAGCACGACACCGTTGCCGATGTAGCACGTCACGCCCTCGCGCATGATGCCCGAGGGAATCAAACGCAAAATCGTTTTGCGACCATGAATGATGAGCGTATGACCGGCGTTGTGTCCGCCTTGAAAGCGGACCACGCCTTGGGCGTTATCGGTTAGCCAGTCAACGATCTTGCCTTTACCTTCGTCACCCCATTGGGTGCCGATCACGACGACATTCTTCATTTCGATACGGGTTGAACGACCGCCCATCCATCGGCGGTCTTGGTGATCGCGCGGTCACACGCGAACTCGTTACGTTGATCTTCGTGGTGCGGCAAATCTTGCACGACCACCTCTCCTTGCTCGCGCAGCTGCTTGATCAGCGAGCGCAATTGCGCATCATCGGCCCACGGCGCGCGAATCGCGGGACGCGGCGCAGGTAACTCCATGAGCGATGCGATATCGCGTAAGTCGACGGAAAACCCCGTGGCCGGTCGCGCCCGACCAAACGCACGACCGACTTCGTCGTAGCGCCCGCCGCGAATCACCGCGTTGGGCGCGCCCGCGCAGTACACGGCGAAAGTAATTCCGCTGTGGTACTGAATGCCGTGCAATTCAGCGAGATCGATCGTCACTTGCGCGGACGGCAATACCTTCACCAGCGCTTCGAGTTCGTCGATAGCCGACAGCACGGCCTTGAACCGCGCGAATACTTCACGTGTCTTGGCAAGCACCTCGACGCCACCGTACAACCCGCACAAACTCACGAGGGCCGCACGCGTAGCGGGCTCAAGCCGCTCGTACTCGCGAAGAGCGGGAACGTCCTTGGCAAGCACGAGGCCGACAATTTCGTCGTAACGCTCCTGCCCCACGGACGCGCGGTCCAACAACGCGCCAAACACGCCGACATGCGATAAATCGATGCGTACGTCGCGTAACCCGGCAATGGCCGCCGATGCGAATGCAAGCTCGGCGATTTCTTGATCGGCCTCGGGCCCCGCGTGGCCATACAGCTCGGCACCCACTTGAAACGGTTCGCGCGTTGATGCGATTCCTCGCGGCATCGCATGCACCGTTGACCCGGCATAACACAAACGCACCACGCCATCGCGATTAAGAAGATGCGCGTCGATACGTGCGACCTGTGGCGTGATGTCGGCACGCAACCCCAAGGTGCGGCCGGAAAGCTGATCCACCACCTTGAGCGTGTGCAGGTCTAGATCGCGTCCAGTACCCGTCAACAGTGAATCGACGTATTCAAGCAGCGGGGGAAACACCAACTCGTATCCATACGCTCGATAAACATCGAGCAGCCGCCGACGCAGATCTTCGATCTGACGTGCTTCGGCGGGGAGGATGTCGGCGATGTGTTCGGGAAGCAGCCACTTCGTCATGGCTGGCGGCAACCCGTTGGCCGGGTGCGATGGCTGTAAAGCCGTATTGTAGGCGAAGACGAAGCGCGCCCTTGGCTCAACGACCAAACTGGTGGCGCGAATGTCGTATTGGCTAATACAGCGCGTTGCAAAATCAACGAGATGGACGCGCCGGTGCCGCCGAGCCCGATTGCTTGAAGTAGCGCAGGAAATCGTTTGAAGGATCGAGCACGATCACATTGCTACGCGTGTTGAACGTTTGGCGATACGCCTCGAGGCTGCGATAGAACGATGCGAACTCGGGGTTTTGACCAAACGCTTCGGCGTAAATCGCAGAGGCTTTAGCGTCGCCCTCGCCACGAATTTTCTGCGAGTCCCGATACGCCTCGGCGATCAACACTTCACGCTGCCGATCGGCGTCGGCGCGAATCTTTTCGCCTTCGGCGGCGCCGATCGAACGACGCTCGTTCGCCACGCGCTTACGCTCGGCTTCCATGCGCCGAAACACGGAATCTGAACTCTCGGGACTGAATTCAACGCGCTTGAGTCGCACGTCGACGATCTCAACGCCAAACGGCTTCACGCGCTCCGCGACCGCTTGCGTGATCTCTTGCATGATCACGTCGCGCTCCTTGGAGCTCACGTCGTTGACCGTACGCCGCGAGACCGCGTTTTGCAGCGCTTCTCGAATGATGATGTTGATACGGTCTTGCGCGCCACGCTCGCTGCCTTGAAAGCTCACGAAGAACAAGCGCGGATCGAATATGCGCCACTTCACGAACGAATCAACCAGCAAATTGATCTTCTCGGATGTTTGCACGCGATCGGCGTCGGGCGTGTCGATGGTGAGAATGCGTTTATCGAAGTACGCGACGTTCTGAAACGGCGGCGGCAGTTTGAAATACAAGCCCGGTTCGCGAATTTCGCGACGCAACTCGCCAAGCGAGAACACGATCGCGAACTGTCGTTGATCGACGATGAACACACAGCTCGCGAGCATGAGCAGCCCAACGAGCAACACGGCGGCAAAAGCAAAGGCGCGATTCATGAGAGCAGATTCGGTTTAGCGTGAATCACGGTCGCGGCTGCGCAAGGTTTCGCGCACGCGGTTTTCGGTGGCGGTAGCGGCGGGCTCGGGTACTGGCGTGGTCGAGCCGGTGGGCGCGCTGCCGCCATTGGTGCCCGAAGGACGCGACGTCGCGGACGCATCGGCGGCGGATTGCTTCACGATTTGATCGAGCGGCAAATAAAGCATCGGGCTGCTCGAACGCACATCCACCATCACCTTGGTGGTGTTTTGGAAGATTTGCTGCATCGTGTCGATGTACATCCGTTCGCGCGTTACGACCGGAGCCTTGGCGTATTCGCTTAGGATCGATTTGAAGCGTGATGCGTCGCCCGTTGCGGTATCCACCACGCGTTGACGATACCCCTCGGCCTCCTGAATCAAACGCGAGGCCGTGCCGCGTGCCTTTGGAATAACGTCGTTGGCGTATGCCTGGCCTTCGTTGATTTGCCGCTCGCGATCTTGTTGCGCACGGTTGGCGTCCTCGAAGGCCGCCTGCACTTGCTCGGGCGGTTGCGCTTGTTGAATCGCCACGCCCATGACCAATACGCCAGTGCGATAGCGATCCAAAATGCTTTGCATCAGCTTTTGCACGTCGGCCGCGACATCGGCCCGGCTTTCGTACAACACCAAGTCCATCGTCTTGCGACCAACCACTTCGCGCATCGACGTTTCGGCGGCTTGCTTGACCGTGTCTTCGGGATTGCGGTTGTTGAATAGGAAGTCGGCCGCGCCGTCTTCGCGAATCCGATATTGAACGGCGAATTGAATGTCGATGATGTTTTCATCATCGGTCAGCATCAGCGCTTCTTGCGGCACCTTGGTCCGCGCGCCGCCGCGATAACCAATTTCCACGCTACGCACCGACGACACATTCACAAGCTCGTGCGATTCAATCGGCTGCGGCAAACGCCATTGCAAACCAGCCCGCGTTGTCATGCGCGATAACTTACCGAACGTGAGCACGACGGCTTGTTGTCCCTCGGGCACGATGTAAAAGCCACTCGCTAGCCAAATAAGCGCAGCAACGCCGGCGATCAGACCGACGCCTAACCCAGTCCCTCGACCATTGGATCCGCCGGAGAATCGGCCGCCATCGCCTCGTCCACCACGACCAAACATGCCGGAGAGTTTGCGATTTAAGTCGCGCCACAGATCTTCGAGATCGGGGGGACCGCCTCCGCCTTGCGGCGATGGACGACGCGGATCGCCGGAGTCCTGACCCGCATCGCGCGAATCATCGTTATTACGGCCCCAACGGGGATCATTAAGTGATAGCGCGAGGCCAGGGAAACCGATCATGGGCGGTCGAATTCCGAGGAAGATGACGGTGAATCGGGTAGGAGCGGCGTGGACAACGCCGCGTCTTCGGGTACGGAGCGCACACCATGTGCGAGTGCTCGTTCCGCAATCGCGCTCCGCAACAGATCAAGGCCTAAGCCTTCACGTGCGCTGATAACGACGCGGTCGATGCTATCACAGGGGTTACGCTGCACTGAGGGTTCAAGCATCGCGGCGTCGCACTTATTAAACACCTCGATACGTGGGATTTCGTCGGCGCCAATCTCACGCAGCACCGATTCAACGGCCGCGATTTGCTCGTGCCGCGCCGGACTCGCTGCATCGACGACATGCAAAAGCAAATCGGCGCGCACCGTTTCCTCAAGCGTGGCTTTGAACGATTCGACTAGCTGGTGCGGCAAGTCGCGGATGAATCCGACGGTATCGGACATCACGACCTGCCCCACGCCCTCGAACCATACGCGGCGCGTGGTGGTATCGAGCGTGGCGAACAATTGGTCGGCCGCATAGGCTTGCGCCTTGCTCATCGCGTTGAACAACGTGGACTTGCCCGCGTTGGTGTAGCCGATGAGCGATACCGAGAACGCGCCCCGTCGCTCGCGTGAACGCCTTTGCGTGTTGCGCTGGGCGTGTAAACGTTCAAGTCGCGAGCGCAATAACTTCACGCGTTCGCCAATCAAACGTCGGTCGGTTTCAAGCTGCGTTTCGCCTGGACCACGCAAACCAATGCCGCCTTTTTGGCGTTCCAAGTGCGTCCAACCTCGCACCAAGCGCGTCGATAAATGGCGTAGTTGCGCCAGCTCCACTTGCAACTTGCCCTCGTGCGATTGCGCGCGTTGCGCAAAGATGTCGAGGATGAGGCTCGTGCGATCGACGACACGAACACCAATTAGCTTTTCGAGATTGCGCTGTTGCGCGGGCGCGAGTGCTTGGCTAAACAACACGAGATCGCATTGCCCATCGCGCACGGCGGCGGCGATTTCTTCCGCCTTGCCCGTTCCGACGAAATACGCGGGATCGGGTGCTTGCCGCTTCACGATGATACGTACGGGGATATCGGCGCCCGCCGTGGTCGCAAGTAACGCGTGTTCCTCGCACGCATCGGCGAATCCGGGTTGACCGAGATCGACTTCGACCAGCGCCGCGCGAGCACGGCCAGCAAGCGTCTGAGAAGTGGCGCGTTCACGCGCGCCTGATGATGCGAATGACACTTAGGCGATAGCCCCGTTTATTCGGCCTGTTGTTCGACCTGGAAGTTAACGGCGCGCGATGGCACGACCGTTGAGATCGCATGCTTGTAGACCATCTGCGTCACGGTGTTGCGTAGTAGCACAACGTATTGATCGAACGATTCGATCTGGCCTTGCAACTTGATGCCATTGACGAGGTAAATCGCCACTGGCACGTGTTCCTTGCGCAAGGTGTTGAGAAAAGGATCTTGTAGCAACTGCCCCTTATTACTCATCGTGGCTCCGGTATGGGTTTGTTGTGATGCCGAATCGAGTTCGGCCGAGGGATGCCCTAGGCGACATTACCGCAATAAATGCGCCTGCAACAACGTAACTTGTCGCTTATCGCTTCGAATCGTATGGGTTGACGGGGCTCCGATACTCGACACGCAGTGGAGTACCCACCAACTCAAAAGTTTCCCGAAACGTGCTTTCAAGGTAGCGCGTGTAGTGCGCGGGCATGTGTTGGAGGCCACTGCCGTGCACGATCACGGTTGGAGGATTCATGCCGCCTTGATGGGCATAACGCGGCTTAGGCCGCGACAAACCGTAACGAGGCGGCGACTGTTTAGCCAAAGCATCTTGTAGGGCACGAGTAAGTTTTGGCGTTGGCAATTTCTTGAATGCCGCGGCGTAGGCTTCCTCGACCGACTTGAGCATCGGCTTGATGCCCTGCCCTTTAAGAGCCGAAATGAAATGCAGTTTGGCGAACCCCATGAAGGCGAGCTTGCGACCCACGTCGCGCTTGATTTGGTCACGCCGATCTTGGTCGAGCCCGTCCCATTTATTCACGGCCAGCACGACGGCGCGCCCTTGTTCGAGCACGAAACCGGCGATGTGCGCGTCTTGGTCGGAGATGTCTTGCTGCGCGTCGAGCATCAGCAAGACGACGTTGGCGTCGGAAATCGATTGCAGGGTTTTAACGACGGAAAACTTTTCCACCGCTTCGAAGACTTTGCCACGGCGCCGCAGTCCGGCGGTGTCGATCAGGGTGTATCGCGCGCTACCGGCGTCGAAATCGATGTAGATGGAATCGCGCGTCGTGCCGGGCATGTCGAACGCCACGACGCGCTCCTCGCCAAGCACGCTGTTGATGAGCGTGGATTTGCCCACGTTCGGCCGACCTACGATCGCGAGCTTGATACGTCGCTCGGCGGATTCGGATTCCTGATCCTCGGCGACGGGAAAGGCTTCGAGCACGTGATCCATCAACTCGCGCACGCCGTCGCCATGGGCGGATGAAATAACGGCAGGCTCGCCAAAACCAAGTTTGTAAAAATCGGCGGCCACCACGGTTTCGCGCATGCCCTCGGCTTTGTTGACAGCCAAGTGCACGCGCACGCCCGCGCGCCGCAAGCGCACTGCGATGCGTTCGTCTTGTGGGGTCAGGCCGGTGCGGCCATCAACCACGAACACGACCGAGTCTGCCTCGGCGATGGCTTGCAGCGTTTGCTTGGCCATCTCGTGAAAAATGCCGTCCTTGGCCACGGGCTCGAAACCGCCCGTGTCGATAACCAAATACGGTCGCTCCCCGATGCGGCCTTCACCGTAATGGCGGTCACGGGTCAAACCAGGTAAATCGGCGACCAAAGCATCGCGCGATCGCGTTAGACGATTGAAGAGCGTGGATTTGCCGACATTTGGCCGGCCAACGATAGCGACGACGGGTTTCATGAGTGGAGCGCTCGTGGCGCGGTCACTCCGCGCCAAGCGCGACGAGACTGCCGCCGCTGGTTTGAACGATCAAACGCGAAACACCGCCTTGCTCGAACACGATTGGCGCGGTGCGAATAGGCGATCCATCGGTGGCGGCCCGCGCCAAACTTGCGCCGTCCTCGCGAGACAAGATGTGGACATACCCCTTGTAGTCGCCCATTGCCACCGCGCGTCCCCACGACACCGGGGCGCTGAGATCGCGGTACTTGAACCGATCGACCGTCCATAACACGCCGCCCGTACCGCGCGCGAAGGCTTGCACGACCGACGACTCGCTCACGCCGAACACAAAACGCGCGTCCAAGGCCGGGCCCACGGCGGCGGAAAATTCGCGTCCCCACACCGCGCTGCCGTTACTCGCGTTGATGCACGCGATTCGACCTTGATAGGCGGCGGCGCAAACTAAGTCTTCGGACACGGCGGGCACGCCGACCACGTCGGCGATGCGTTCAAGCTCGGTGGTGCCTTTGGGGAATGCAATCGGCGAATCGGTGCGTACCGCACCCGTTTTAACGTCGACGCCCAGCAAGCGACCGCCGGGAAACGAGGCATACACCAGCTCGCCCGCCGCCGCCACGCCTGTGTCCGAGCGCAACACCAGCGCCGGAAGCGGACGTTGCAACGTCCACTTGCGTTCGCCGGTGCGCGCATCGACGGCGAATAAGCGCGCGTCGGACGAACGAATCACCGCCAAACCTAGTGATATCGCGGGCCGCCCGAGTAATTCGGCCGGCAAGGCTTGCTTCCAGCGCACCGTGCCGTCTTGTACCGCTAAACCAGCGGCCATGCCGTTGGCGCCACCCACGATGGCCGTTTCGGCATCGGCCGCCACGCCGGCGGCGATGGGAAAGCCAACGTTCACGCGCCATAGCCTCTTGCCCGTCGCGGCGTCCACCGCGGTGACTTCGCCACGTTGATTGGCCGCGATGACGGTCGAGCCCGCAAGCGCCGGCGCCAACACAGGCTCGGTGCTCTTGCCCACGCTTGTCGTCCACAAGGTGCGCACGGACATTTGCGGTTTGATGTCGCCAAGCGGCGCGGGAGCTCGTTTTGAGTCGGACCCGAAGATGCCGCAACTCGAAAGCAAGGCACTAGCGACAACCGTTAGAAAAACGCGACGAATCATCGACTCAACCTTCGCCAAGCGCATCGAGCTTGATTTGCACGAGCGAACGCAAACCGCCGTCGTCATTGCCGAGCTTGGCAAGCGCATCGCCGTACGCCTTGCGCGCTTCGGCGATCTTGCCTTGCGCCACCAGCACGTCGCCCCGACGATCGGCGAACAACGCGATGAAAGCGTCGGGCACGGCGCCGTCGAGCAGCTTCAATGCCTCGTCATACGATTTTTGATCGAGCAACAGGCCGGCGAGTCGCAAACGCGCCATGGCCCGTGCATCGTCGGTCGAGGCGTGGTCGACCACTTGGCGTAAGGCGGTCTTGGCCGCTTCTAGATCGCCCGCATCGACGGCGGCCTTCGCCGCTAATAAACCGCCCATCGTGGCGTACACCGTGCCGCCATGCTTTTGAGCGAGGGTTTCGTGCAAGGTTTTGATCGACGCCGCGTTCTTGCTTTGCACCGCCGATTGCAAGGCTTCGTACATGGCGGAGGCTTGGGCGGACTGGCGCTTTTGCCAAGCACGCCAGCCATACCAACCGCCCAGTACGACGGCGCCGATGACGACTAATGCCACCACGAGCTTGCCGTAGCTAGTCCACCATGCCTTGAGTTCGGCGAGCTGTTCCTGTTCTTCGAGGTCGTAAGCCATAGTTGTCCGCGCGTTGAGCCCGCGATTCTACGTGACGGTTAATGCTTGTTAATGGTCGTGGTCGTGGGTGTCGTCATCGAAGCCAAGCTCGCCGTACAAGGCCTCGACCAATTGCGCGACCGCGAAACGTCGTTGCTCGGCGCCTCGAACGGGTTCGCCGTCGGGACCGCGCAAATGCTTGAGCGTGACTTCACCAGCCCGGACTTCGTCTTCGCCGATTACAACCGCGTAACGCGCGACGGCCGCATCCGCGCGTTTCATTTGGGATTTGAAACTGCCCTCGCCCGCGTGAACGATGACGTCGAACCCCGCGTCGCGCAGCGCCTCGCCAACCTGCAACGCATACGCGCTCGCGCCCTCGCCCGCATGCACGACGTACACATCGGGCGACTCGATGACCTCGAACTTCTCCTGCGCGAGTAGATCCAGCACGCGCTCCACGCCCAAACCAAAACCGCACGCGGGCGTCGGCTTGCCGCCGAGCAACTCGATCAATCCGTCATAACGGCCGCCACCGCACACGGTGAGCGGCGAATCGCCCGCGGTCGAAATCCATTCGAATACCGTGAGGTTGTAATAGTCGAGACCGCGCACCAAGCGCGGGTTGATCTCGAACTTCACGCCGCGCGATTTCAGCAAGCGCTGTAACCCATCGAAATGGGCGCGCGAGTCCTCGCCTAAATAGTCGATGAGCTTGGGCGCGGCCTGCGCCACCGCTTGCACGTCGGGATGTTTGGAGTCGAGCACGCGCAAGGGGTTGGCATGCAAGCGCCGTTTCGCATCGGCGTCCAACGCGTCTTGATGACGCTCGAGGTGCGCGATCAGATCGGCGCGATGACGCGCGCGCTCGTCGCTATTACCCAAGGAATTGAGCTGCAGCTCGATGTTCGGAAGTTCGAGCGACTCCCATAACCGCGCGCACATCAAAATCAATTCGGCATCGACATCGGGGCCGGCAAAGCCAATGGCCTCGGCGCCAACCTGATGAAACTGCCGATACCGTCCGCGCTGCGGCCGCTCGTGGCGAAACATCGGGCCGGCGTACCACAAGCGCCGCCCGCCTTCATAGGTCAGGTTGTGTTCGATCACCGCGCGGCATACGCCCGCCGTGTTTTCCGGGCGTAGGGAAAGATGCTCGCCGTTAAGCGCGTCCTCGAACGCGTACATCTCTTTTTCGACGATGTCGGTGAGTTCGCCAATGGAGCGTTTGAACAAGGCGGTATGTTCAACCATCGGCACGCGCATTTCCTGATATCCATATTCTGCAAACAATTGCCGCGCAGTGGTTTCAAGATGCTGCCAGTAAGCAATGTCCGCGGGCAGGATGTCATTCATGCCGCGAATGGCCTGCAGCTTCGAT
>DASTRU010000245.1:0-7181 GCA_035761045.1 Burkholderiaceae bacterium
ATGCCCATTCGGTCGATTGCCAGCAGCACCGTATGCGTGTTCGCGTCGACCCATGCCAATGCATAGCCGCCACGCAAGGCACCGAGCGCCGTCACGCCTTCACGGGCTAAACGTTGTGCGAGAACCTCGAGGAAGTCTTGCGATAACGGGCCATCCGAACCGTGAGGTTCTCCCGCGATGAGCAAAGCTTGCGAACCGCGTTGCCACGTCAGCGGGGCGGCATCCAACGTGCGGGCGATCCACCAGCCGGGCCGTAACGAACTCACCGTGTTTGAAGGCGGAATAAACGAAGGCGTGTGGTCGCGTGCAGCGGCGTAACCAGCGTAGGCCATAACAAACATCCATTCAGAAAAAGCAACCGGCGTTCACGCCGCAGGCCGCGAGTATGCGTGAGGCGGCATGGTTTAAGGCATTTAGTTCACGCATGAATCAATGCAACGCGCGACACGACGAATTTAAACAAGCTTCGTATTAGGAATGGAACTGTGCGTGAGTGCCTGCCATCGTCGGCGTGCCCGTTGTTATCCTTGCCGCCCCATGCGCGACCTCGTCATTCTTGCCTCCATCATCGGTTTAGTGCCCTTCATCCTGCGACACGCGTGGATCGGCGTGCTCGCGTGGACTTGGATCGGCTTGATGAACCCGCATTTGTACTCGTGGCGGTCGGCGAGCTTTCCGGTCGCGATGGTGATCGGCGGATCCACGTTGTTGTCGCTGCTCTATAGCAAGGACAAGCGCGGCGTCGCCATGTCGGGGCCCATCGTGCTCATGGGTGTGCTGCTGTTGTTCTTCACCATTAAGACACCGTTCGCGTGGAACCAACCCGAGGCGTGGTGGCAGTGGGACAAGGTCTTCAAAATTTACCTAATGACCTTTGTCACGACCATGCTGATTTATGGTGAGAAACGCATCCACGCCCTGGTGTTGACGATCATCGTATCGCTTGGTTTTTACGGCGTGAAAGGTGGCTTGTTCACGCTGGCGACTGGTGGAAGTTACCGCGTCGAAGCGCCCGAAGGCAGCTTTATTGGCGGTAATACGCAATTAGGCCTGGCGCTAGTGATGTTGTTGCCGCTGTACTTAGCGTTCTCACAAGTGACACGCTACAAGTGGGTGAGGCTTGGTTGCTGGGGCGCTTTTTGGCTGAGCATGGTCGCCATCGTCTTTACGTATTCGCGCGGCGCGTTGATCGGACTTGCCTCGGTGTCCATCCCCTTATGGCTAATGACCAAGCGACGCGTATTGGCGCTTATCGTCGCCATTCCCGCGATCGCGGCGGGCTTCTCCTTCGCGCCGGATAAATTAATTAATCGCGCCGGAACGATTGGCACCTATGAACAAGATTTATCGGCGATGCAGCGCATTCAAGCATGGTCGGTCGCGCGCAACATCGCGATCGAGAACCCAGTGCTCGGCGCTGGCTTCAACCTTGATTACATGCCCTACTCCACCTGGATCACGTATTCCGATCCCGAGTTCTATGGTCCGGGCTTTCATTTGGTTCGCGCCGCTCACAGCGTGTATTTCCAAATGCTGGGAGAGCACGGCTTCATGGGTCTTGGGCTGTACGCGATCATGGTGTTATGCACCTACATCACGCTTAACCGCACGCGGGTACTCGCACGGCGCGACCCTCAACTTTTCTGGGCTGGACGATACGCGGCGGCACTCATGGCAAGCATCCTTGGGTTCCTGACCGCTGGAGCCTTTTTAAGTCTTGCTTACTTCGATCTTTTATATGTCTATGTGGCACTGGCCGCGATTTTGCGGCGCGAAGTCGCCGAACGCGTTGAACGCAAAGTCACGCCCAGCGATGCTCACGCCAAGGCCTTGCCCGCTCGATCCGCGCGGCCTTCAAACGTATTGACTAAGTAATTAATGTCCTCTCCTTTAAGCGCGGTCGGCGCCAAGATCGCTTCCGGAGCGGCACTCATGCTGCTGCTCAAAATGCTCGAACGCATGATCGGCGTGGCCAGCATGTTCGTGCTTGCGCGACTGCTCGCTCCTGCCGACTTCGGGCTCGTGGCGATCGCAACGTCGGTATACGCGCTGCTCGAACTGCTCGGCGCGTTTGGATTGGACGTGGTTCTGATCCGCGCCCGCGATCCAGATCGCGAGATGTACGACACGGCCTGGACGATCAACCTCCTGTTTTATTTGTTATGCGGTTTCGCGCTCGTCGCGGGCGCACCGTTCGCGGCGCATTATTTTTCGGAGCCGCGCTTGGTGCTCGTGATGCAACTGTTGGCGCTCGCGGCGGCGTTTCAAGGCATTGAAAACATCGGCATCGTCGCGTTTCGTAAAGACCTAAATTTCGGCAAGGACTTCACGCTCACGATCGCCAAACGATTGATCACGACCGTGACGGTGATCGTGCTGGCTTACACGTTGCGCAGCTACCTGGCGTTGGCGATTGGCATCGTGCTTGGTCGTGCTCTTGGTGCCGCGTTGAGTTATGCGATGCATCCGTTTAGGCCGCGCCTTACGCTTTCACGGTGGCGCGAGATGTTGGGCGTATCGGGATGGTTGCTCGCGAACAATTACTTGAGTTTCGCGATCGATCATGGACCGCGCATCGCGTTAGGCAAGTTGGTGGGACCGGCGGCCGTCGGTGTCTACACATTGGCGCATGAGATCACCACCATGGTCATCAATGAATTCGTCGCGGCGATTAATCGCGCGGCGTTGCCCGGGTACGCGCATGTCAGCGGTAATGCCGAAGCCTTGCGACGCGAAGTCACCAATGTGCTTGCCGCGATCGGACTCATCGTGTTTCCCGCCGCGGTGGGTCTTGCTTGCGTGGCGGATATCGCGCTGCCGGTGTTACTCGGCGAAAAATGGGCCGGCGCGGCACCGTTACTGCAAGTACTGGCATTCGCCGGAATGCTGCGCGCATTGCAGTCGAATATCGGCGCGGCGTATTTAGTGCGCGGCAAGCCACAACGCATCACCACCTTGCTGGGCATTCAAGTCGCCGTATTGGCATTGGCCTTCGGTGTTTTGTTTAAGGAGCACGGCGCGATGGCGGTTGCGATCGGCCACGTGAGCGCGGCGGCGATTCTGTTGCCATTGAACTTCGTGATCGTGCGTTCGGAAATCGGATTCACGACTCGCATGGCCGCCGTTGCGTTGGCGCGCCCCGCGCTTGCGGCACTCGTAATGGGAATCGCGTTGCGCGTGGTCGTGCCTCAAACACCGCTGAATCGCGGCGGTACGTGGACCACGTTGCTGATTGAAATCGTCGTGGGAGCGCTTTGTTATTTCGCAAGCGTCGCGGCGTTGTGGTGGATGGCCGGAAAACCCGAAGGACCCGAACGCATGGTGCTCCTGCGCGTGCGTGCCATGCTGAACCGGCTACGTCGCCACGCGTCAACTTAAAAAACTAAGTCGCGCGATTCACGATCGCATTAAATAACGCCGCGAGATCGGCCGTACGCGCGCTGCGCGAATGCTGGGCGACAAGCGTCGCTGGCGGTATGTGAGCGTGACGCGCCTCGCAATCGTTCACCAATCGGGCAAGCACGTCGGCAATGGCGATCGGGTCGTCCATGTTGGCGACATACGGTACGCCCCATTCACCCGCGACCAATGCACGCGTATCGCCGTGCGCGTCGATGAGTCCCACAATAGGTCGCTGGCAAGCGAGATATTCATACGCCTTGGCGGGGATCTGGCGATTGCATTCACGTCCTTGAAACAACAACAACGCATCGGCCGAACGCATTTCCGCCAACGCGTCTTGATGAGCAATCGGCCCCGCGATGCTGACGCGCGATTCAAGTCCAAGCGCCGCCACTTGACGTTTAAGCGCCTCTTCACGGCCCGAGCCGCGCAGCACGATGCGTAAACGCGCGGCAACGGCGGGCGAGGCTTGCGCGAGCTGGCGCAATGCATTGAACAAGGCCGTCGGATCGCGCTCGGGCACTTCCATCAAGCCACCATGCACGAGCGTGACGGTGTGAGGACTCGATGCAGACGTCGTGGATGCGACGGTCGCGAGCATTGCGTCTTCCACGCCGTTGGCGATCGTATGAAACCGTTGCGCGGGCAAATGCGCATAACGCTCGCGATACAACGCGCACGCGCTTGGCGTGGTGCATACGACGGCGCTCGCGACTTCGACCGCGCGACGTTCCAAACGCGAAAACACCGCGCGCCGCCAACGATCGACTGGCCAGTTCTCGTAAACCACTGGGTCGCGTAGATCGACCACCAATGGCAAACCGGTGCGGCGCTGAATCCATGTCGCGGCGAGCAAGGCGCTCGGGACGGGATACGTGACCCACAACGCGTCGGGCCGATGCTCGCGCACCCATCGCACGCCACGAATCGCGGCACCGATCGCCCAGGTATTCCAACGATCGGGCGTGGCTAGCCAGCGTGGATAGCGCCCGCGCAATGCGAGGTGCCGGCCCACGTCCAAGCCTGGCGCGCGTACCACGTTCAATCCCTCGGGAACCTCGCGCAAGCTTGTGGGCTGTACCGCTTCGTACGCGCGTTCATCGGCGGTCAACACCGTGGGCCGCCACCCATGCGACGGCAAATGGCGCGCGAAACTTAGCGTGCGGAACCGCCCGGTCGATTGCGCGAGCGGCGGAAAATTAAACGCGATCATCAGCACGTTGCGCATGAGATGTGACGATGCGATAGGAACTTGAGACGTATCGCTCATGCGATGGCGGGCGCCGTCATGGCGGCCGGGCGTGCGACGTGCTCGGGTTGCGCGCCCGTCCACGCGTTGTGAAGCAAGCGGACAAGAAAGCGCGCGGGATGCCGGTCCCACGGGGTAAAACGCGGCAATTGCAAACGATCGGCCTCTTGCGTCGCGACACCCCAAGCGGTCGACACCGCCGTGCGGTAGCCAGCGGCCTCGACCATGGCCACGTGCTCGGCGTGGTAGTCCTCGTGCGGTACGCCGTTTGGATAAGCAAACGTCGTAACGGGCTGACCGATCAACGATGCAAGCGCCGCGCGGTTGCTCTCGATCTCGCGCCGCGCTTCGTGAGTAGACAGTTTGGCGAGGATCGGATGCGCGACGGTATGGCCGCCAATCTCCATGCCGTCTCGGGCGAGGCCGCGCACTTGATCGCTCGACATCATTAAATCGTTCGGCATGGCGGTGCCAACGCGCGCGGCCAAGGCTTGCGCCCAGGCAAGTCGTTCTTGCATCGGCAAATACTTCACGGCGCGCAAAGCAGGACTAATGGCGCGACGACGCGCGGCTAGATCGTGAATCGGTAAGCGCGTGCCGTTCGGCAAGACGAGCTCGGACTCATTCAATGCACGAATCGATTCGATAACGGTGTCGTTGAACATGCGGCCGCCATCGAGGTACCCAGTGGCCACGAAAAACGTCGCGCTTAGTCGATGCTTTAGAAGAATTGGGCAAGCGATTTCAGCGTTGTCGCGATAGCCGTCGTCAAACGTGATGCACGCGGCACGCGGTGGCAGCGTACCCGCGTAAAGCCGCTCGGCGGCCTCGGCGAGCGGCAATACGTTGAACGCTTCGCTCAAGGCGCGCATGTGCGCGTCAAAGGTGGCGGCGTCGATGATGTCGGGCAACAACGGATCGGGCGCGGCCAATACGCGGTGATAAATCAAGATCGATAGCCGTGCGCGCGCACCGCCAGGAGCGACAAGCGCGCCAGCACCGCGAACCAAGCGCGAGATCATCGACATGAATTAAACGTTGTAATGCTTGCGGTACCACGCCACGAAGTTCGGCAAGCCTTCGTCGATGGTGACCGTGGGCTGCCAGCCGAAGTCGCGGCGCAGATCCTCGATATCGGCATACGTCGCGGGCACGTCGCCCATTTGCAAGGGCAGCATCTTCATTTGCGGCATCTTGCCGAGCGCGCGGCCTAATGTTTCGATGAACCGCATCAACGGCTCGGGATGATGATTGCCGATGTTGTAGACGCGATGGCGCACGCCGTCTTCATCGGTCGGCGGCGGACCTTCGAGCACGCGCAAAATGCCTTCGACGATATCGTCGATATACGTGAAGTCGCGCCGCATGTCGCCGTGGTTGTACACCTCGATGGGTTCATCGGCCAGGATCGCGCGCGTGAATAAAAACGCGGCCATGTCCGGCCGGCCCCACGGGCCATACACGGTGAAGAAGCGCAAACCCGTAAGTGGCACGTGAAACTGGCGCGAATACACATACGCCATCAATTCATTCGCGCGCTTGGTCGCGGCGTACAGGCTTACGGGACGATCCACCCGATCGGCGGTTGAAAACGGGAAGGTCTTGTTGCCGCCATACACGCTTGAAGAAGACGCGTACACGCAATGCGTGACTGGGTTATGGCGCGCGGCTTCCAAGATGTTGAGGAAGCCGGTCATGTTGCTGTCGATGTACGCGTGCGGATTGGTGATTGAGTACCGCACGCCCGCTTGCGCGGCCAAATGCACGATGCGGCCGATCTTGTGCTTCTTAAACAGCGCGGCCATGCCGGCTGAATCGCCCAAGTCGAGCCGCTCGAACGTAAACCCGCGCTGGTTCGCGAGTTGAGCGAGGCGAGCCTCTTTTAGCGTCGGGTCGTAATAATCGTTGACGTTATCGAGCCCGACGACGTGTTCGCCGCGCTCGAGCAATCGCTTGCTAACGTGATAGCCGATAAAACCCGCCGCCCCCGTGACCAGCGTGATTCCGTTCATCCAACACCTTTCCGCGCGTTCCCGCGCCCTATGCCGTAGTAATTCAACCCTGCCGCGCGTACGGCGGCGGGATTGTAAAGATTGCGCCCGTCGAATAACGCGCGCGCTTTAAGTGTTTGAGCAAGCCAACCGAAATCGGGGCTGCGAAACTCCAGCCATTCCGTAACAACCGCCAACGCATCGGCGCCTTCGCACGCGTCATGAGCCGATTTGGCGAACGTGACGCCGGTCGTATGGGCGAGAAGGGAGCGCGCGTTATCGATGGCGATGGGGTCGTAGGCACGCACTTGCGCACCCGCCGCCGTCAAGGCCTCGATTAACGACAAGCTCGGGGCTTCGCGCATGTCATCGGTGTTCGCCTTAAAGGCCAGCCCCCACAGCGCGATCGTGCGTCCGCGTAATTCACCGTTGAAATGCGCGGCGATTTTGTCGGCCAAGATACGACGTTGACGATGGTTCACGTCGATTGCCGAACGCAGCATGCGCGCGGGCTCGCCCGCCTCCTCGGCGGTATGAAC
>DASTRU010000246.1:0-3192 GCA_035761045.1 Burkholderiaceae bacterium
CGATTTTTGGCTTAGGACAAGCGGGCGGCTTCGAGTTGTATTTGCAAAATCGTGGCGATGGTGGTGCGAAGCGGCTCGAACAAGTCGCGCAGCAATTCATGGGCGCCGCCGCGCAAACGCCCGCGCTGCTTGGCGTGCAAACGCTGTGGCGCGCGTCGAGTCCGCAATTGCATATCGACTTGGATCGCGAACGCGCGAAAGCCTTGGGTGTGCCGGTGGATGCCGTGTTCAACACGCTCGCGGCGACGATGGGGTCGTACTACGTCAACGACTTCAATAAGTTTGGTCGCACCTGGCAAGTGTTGATGTCGGCCGAACCGTTTTATCGCAAACGCCCCGACGACATTGGCCGCATGTGGGTGCGTTCGGATAAAGGCGCGATGGTGCCGGTGGCGTCGCTCGCGCAAGTCACGATGACGACCGGCCCCGAAACGCTCGATCGCTTCAACAACCTGCCCGCCGTGAAGCTGCTCGGCAGCGGCGCGCCGGGCGTAAGTTCGGGCCAAGCGATCGCCGAGGTCGAGAAGATCGCCGCCAAGGTCTTGCCCGAAGACTTTAGCTATGACTGGTCGGGCGCGTCGTTCCAAGAAAAGAAAGCGAGCGGCACGTCGGCATTAACGCTCGCCTTGGGCGCGTTGATGGTGTTCTTGATCCTCGCCGCGCAATACGAACGGTGGTCGTTGCCCTTGTCGGTGATGCTGGCCTTGCCGTTTGGCATCTTCGGCGCGCTCGCGGCCGTATGGTTGCGCGGGTTGACAAACGATGTGTATTTCCAAATCGGCCTCGTCACGCTCTTGGGGCTCGCCGCGAAGAACGCGATTTTGATCGTCGAGTTCGCCTCGCAAAAAATGCACGAAGGCCTGTCGGCGACGGCCGCCGCGCTCGAAGCCGCGCGCTTGCGGTTTCGGCCCATCATCATGACCTCGCTCGCCTTCATCTTGGGCGTGGTGCCACTCGCGTTCTCGCATGGCGCGGGCGCCGGCGCGCGCGTGTCGGTGGGCACCGGCGTCATGGGTGGCATGGTGGCCGCCACCTTCCTCGCGATTTTCTTCGTGCCGCTGTTCTTCAAACTTATTTCGACGCGCCGTTTGCGCGAATCCAAATCCATGCCCGAATTGCAACGCGAGATCGACGACTTCCATGCGCGCGCCGCGCAAGGAGGCGGCCATGAATAAGCCTCGTCTTCTCGTCGCGGCGATGGCGCTCGCGCTTAGTGCTTGCGCGAGTCCGCCAACCGGCCAAGAGCGCTTGCCGCTCGATCTTCCCGAGCAATGGGGCACGGCCGCGTCGCAAGCGCCTGTTGCAAGCGATTGGTGGCGCGTGTTTGGCGACGCGCAACTCGACGCCTTGGTGAACGAGGCGCTTAACGGCAATACCGATCTCGCGCGCGCGGTCGCGCGGGTGGATGAATCGCGCGCGGCCTTACGCATCGCCAACGCCGATCGCTTCCCGGCCGTGTACGGCACCGCCAACGCGTCGCGCGCGCGTCTGTCGAGCATTGGCCGTCAGCCCTTGCCGGCCAGCACGCCCGCGGTCAACGACGCGTATTCCGCGTCGCTTAACGTGCAATACGAGGTCGATCTTTGGGGACGCATCGCCAATACCGCGCGCGCCGCCCGCGCCGATCTCCTCGCGACCGAAGCCGCGCGCGATACGGTGCGCTTGGCCGTCGCCTCGCAAGCCGCGCGCAGCTATTTCTCGTTGCGCGCGCTCGACGCGGCGGTGGACTCGACGAAACGTTTGCTCGAAGCGCAACGCGCGTCCTTGCAATTGCAACGCGTGCGCGCGCAAGCGGGCGCGATCTCGCAATTCGACTTGGACCGTTTCGAAGCCGAAGTCGCCGCCAACGAATCGCGCCTACCCACGTTGGAAAACCAGCGCTCGCAAGCGCAAACCGCATTGGCCGTATTACTCGGCCGTTCGCCGCGCGATGTGTACACGCCGCGTATCGAACGCCTTGAAAGCACGATGGCGCGCGGCCCGGTCGCGGTCGTCGCCGCGCCCGCGGGCTTACCGTCTGAATTGTTGTTGCGCCGACCCGATATCCGCGTGGCCGAACAAAACCTCGCGGCCGCCGACGCGCGCGTGAGCGCGGCCCGCGCGAATTACTTCCCGGCCATCGTGCTCACGGGATCGCTCGGCAGCGAAAGTGCTGATTTGTCCTCGCTCTTCACCGGTCCGGCCGCGGTGTGGAGTTTCGCGGCGGCGCTTACGCAACCGATCTTCCAAGCCGGCCGTTTGTTCGCGCAAACCGACGCGGCGCTCGCGCGACAACGTCAACTCGAAGCCGATTACCGCAATGCCGTCGCCACCGCGTTCAAGGAAGTGCGGGACGCGCTCACCGGCGTCGAGCAAGCGCGGCTCGCGTTCGACGCGCAAACCCGCCGTCTCGAAGCGCTCGAACGCGCGCGCAAGCTGGCGCAGTTGCGTTACGAAAACGGTTACGCGAGCCAACTCGACGTCATCGACGCCGACCGCCAAGCGCTCGAAGCCGCGATCGGACAAGCCGAGGCCGAGCGCGATCAACGCAACGCGGTCGTCGATATGTTCCGCGCCCTAGGCGGCGGCTGGGCGCCAGCGTCCTAGTCACACACTTTTTTACCGGCCGTCACAAATCCCCAGCGGCCGGACGTCAACAATACGAGCCGTCGCCCCGTTTTGGGCAACATGGATCGGCGAATCGCCGTCCGTTCAAGGAGAAACCCTCGTGAAAACTGGTGCTGTCCTCAAGTTTGCCGCCCCCGTGTTGGCGGTTCTCGGAACCCTGGCGATCGCGCCCGCTGCTTTAGCTCATGGCAATGGTCATGGTCATCATCACGGTCACGGCCGTTGGCACGATCGGGATTGCGACGAGCGCGTCGTCTATGAACAGGTGCCGGTGCGTCGCACGGTAGTGCGCGAGGTGTATTACACCCCGGCGCCGCGCGTCGTGTACCAGCAACCCGCTCCGGTCGTGTATCAGCCGGCGCCTGTCGTGTACCAACCGGCGCCGGTCTACCAGCCCGCGCCCGTGTATCAACCGGCTCCGGTGTATCGCCCGGCACCCGTGTCGTATAACCCTGCCGGGCGCGTGCTTGGCGCGGTCGCGGGTGCGGCCGTCGGCAGCCAAATCGGCAAGGGCAAGGGCAATACCGCCGCGATCGCGATTGGTACCGTGCTCGGCGCCGACATTGGCGGCCAAGCCATCCAGCC
>DASTRU010000247.1:0-2091 GCA_035761045.1 Burkholderiaceae bacterium
GTGCCCGGCAGACCTGCAGCAGGCGGATGGTTTGAGGTTCAACGCCGTTGGCGGAATCGATCACCATGAGCGCGGCGTCCACGGCGGTCAGCACGCGGTAGGTGTCTTCGGAGAAGTCCTTGTGGCCCGGGGTGTCGAGCAGGTTGACCACGTGGTCGCGGTAGAGCATCTGCATGACCGAGCTGGCCACCGAAATGCCGCGTTGCTTCTCGATTTCCATCCAGTCCGACGTCGCATGGCGCGACGCCTTGCGCGCCTTCACGCTGCCGGCGATATGAATCGCGCCCGCGAACAGCAACAGCTTTTCTGTCAGGGTGGTTTTGCCAGCGTCGGGGTGGGAAATGATGGCGAAGGTTCTTCTTCGCTTGACTTCACTGACGATTTGCTCGTTCGACATTGTTAAAAAATCTTGTGTGGGCCGCGGTCGCGAATTCTAGAGCGTGGCTCGGGGTTGGTTTTGCACTGGTTGATCCGAATCCGGAAACCGGTGCTTTTTAACTTTCGCGTATTTCAAACACGCGAAAGTTAGGTTTTTCGATGTTCCTCGCATGTCGCGACACGTTGGCCCATCTCGCCCTCGGGTCTTACCCCCTGCCACGATTCCGTGCGATTGCGCATGGCAGCGAGCGATGCCGATAGCGATGATGCGTCATCGTTTCATCGCGTCTTCGTTCAAGCCCATTGCTCGATCCATCATGAACTTCCTCGGTATCACCTTACGCAAACCCACGTTCCTCTCGCTCACGCTGGCCGCGGCATTGTCGACGCTGGTGTGGCTCATCGTGATCTCCATCGCCAACTATCACGGCGCGGCCGATCCCGAAACGGCGGGCGCGGCCTTGGTCGCGTTCTTCTGGGGCGGCGTGTGCGCGGCCTTGGGACTTCGCTTTCGTCAAAGCCGCGAAATGATTTTGTACGTGCTGGGCGCCGCGTTTTTTCTCACGGTTTACCAAGGCGTATACGCGGCGATGACGGTGATTTGAGGTTGCAACCTCATCTTTTGGCGCGCTCTAAGAATTTGTCGCGAGTGGTGGTAACGGTGATAGACTCGCGGGCTTCGCTGAACGTCGGCGCCTAAATAACGCCGACGTTCTTTTTTTGCGCATCGCTCTGCATCGGTTCCGCGCAACACCGTCTTGGAGGTTGATCAAGACGTCGCGGAACCCCGGCTTGCTCCTTTGGCAAGTCGCGAGGTGGGTCGATGTTCATTCAACCCATCTCGATAAGTCCGACTCGCGTTGCGAGCGGCAACATACTCATGTCCACGCCATTCGAGGCCTTGGGCCTCGCCGCGCCGTTGTTGCGCGCCGTCGCCGATCTCGGCTACACCCACGCCACCCCCGTTCAAGCCCAAGCCATTCCCGCCGCCATGCAAGGCGCCGATTGGTTGGTCGGTAGCCAAACCGGGAGCGGCAAAACCGCCGCGTTCTTATTGCCGGCGCTTCATCGCATCATCGAACAAGGGCCAACCGCCATTCACCGCGTGGCCACGCCGCGTGTGCTCGTGCTGTGCCCCACGCGCGAATTGACGCAACAAGTCGCGGCCGAAGCGATTCGCTTGGTCCGCCACGTCAAGAAGCTGCGCATCGGTCAAATCGTGGGCGGCGTGGCGTTTGGTCAGCAAATCGCCGCGCTTAAAGGCGCCGATTTAGTCGTCGCCACGCCCGGCCGTTTGCTCGACCTCGCGCAACGTCGGCAAATTCGTTTGGACATGGTGCAATGTTTGGTCGTCGACGAAGCCGACCGCATGCTCGACCTCGGATTTCAAGAAGACTTGACCGCGATTCACGAGGCTTGCGCCGACCGCGATCAAACGCTGATGTTCTCGGCGACGTTCGCGCCGCGCATCGTGCAACTCGCATCGCGCGTCATGCGCGACCCACAACGCATCGAGCTGGCCAACGCGCAAGACCGTCATGCCGACATCGAGCAGCGTTTGCATTGGACGGATGACGCCAATCACAAGAAGCGTTTGCTCGCGCATTACTTAAGCGCCTCGACGCTCGAGCAAGCGGTGATTTTCGCGAGCACGCAAATCGAAACCGAAGCATTGGCGCGCGAGTTGGCCAACGAAGGCCATCAAGTCGCCCC
>DASTRU010000248.1:0-6311 GCA_035761045.1 Burkholderiaceae bacterium
GCGATCCACGTTGCATCGAGTTCTTGCGCGACTGGACCTCCAAGCTCGCGCAAGCTCAAGTCGCGAATAAGGCGAACGAATGGCTCAACGGCGAGGAAGGTCTGGGCGATTGGGACATCTCGCGCGACGCGCCTTACTTTGGCATCGAGATTCCCGACGCGCCGGGTAAGTATTTTTATGTCTGGCTAGACGCGCCGGTCGGTTATCTCGCATCGCTCAAGGCGTACTTCGATAGTGGTAAGGCGCGAGCGAACGGCGCGACGCAAAGCTTCGATGAGTTTTTGAACGACGACGCGACCGAGCAAATTCATTTCATCGGCAAGGACATCATTTATTTCCACACGCTGTTTTGGCCGGCGATGCTTCACTTCGCGAAACGCAAGGTGCCCACGCAGGTGTATGTGCACGGCTTTCTCACGGTAAGTGGCGAGAAGATGAGCAAGAGCCGTGGCACGGGCATCGACCCGTTGAAGTATCTCAACCTCGGCATGAATCCCGAATGGTTTAGGTATTACATCGCCGCCAAACTCAACGCTCGCGTCGAGGACATCGACTTCAATCCAGACGATTTCATCGCGCGCGTGAATAGCGACTTAATCGGTAAGTACGTGAATATCGCAAGTCGCGCGGCGAAGTTCATCGCGCAGCATTTCGATGGGCACTTGCGCCATGACGATGAACCTTCGGCGTTGGTGCAGCTTGGATTCCTAAAGGCCCTCGCCGTTCAAGAAGCGTACGAAGCTCGCGATTTTGGCCGCGCGATTCGCGAGGCGATGAGTTTCGCCGACGAGATCAATCAAGCCTTCGATGCCGCCAAGCCGTGGACGTTGGTTAAAGACGCGGCGCGGCTACACGAGGTACAACTCGTTTGCTCGCAAGCCCTGCATGGCTTCAAGTTGTTGTCGGTCATGCTCGCGCCGGTATTGCCAGTGGTGACGAGCAAGGTCGCGCGCGATCTATTCGGCATGACGCGCAACTTTATTTGGGAGGACGTGAAAAACACTCCCACACGCATTCAACCCTTCGAGCATCTCATGCAACGTGTGGACCCCAAGCAAATGGACGCCTTGTTCGAACCACCCGCCGCGCCCGAACCCGTCGCGCTCACTCCAGGTGGAGAGGCATTGGCGGCCGAGATCAAGATCGATGATTTCGCGAAGGTTGATCTGCGCATCGCGCGCATCGTCAACGCCGAAGCGGTCGAAGGCAGCGACAAGCTTTTGCGTTTGACCTTGGACGTTGGCGAAGGCAGGCATCGCAATGTGTTCTCGGGCATCAAGTCGGCATACGCGCCCGAGCAGCTCGTGGGTAAGTTAACCGTGATGGTCGCCAATCTCGCGCCACGCAAAATGAAATTCGGCGTGAGCGAAGGCATGGTGCTCGCCGCCTCGCATGCCGATGAAAAAACACAGCCCGGCATTTTCTTGCTCGATCCATATGAAGGCGCGCAACCGGGCATGCGCGTGCGCTGATATATCAAGCCAATTTGCCTTGGCTTATTTTCAGTGAAGTGCATCACATCGAATGAGAATTTCGCCGATGTGATTTAAGGGTCTGGATGAATAGGTTGGATCGCGATTCCCACGTCGCATAACGAACGCGGGTGGGAATTCGTGTCCATGAAGTACACACGTTTCAAGTGCTTCTGCGTCTTAATGGAATCCCCATGATCCCATCACGTATTACCGAAAACTCCATCGCCTTAGGCATGAAGGAGGCCGTATCGGCTCCGGCGGAAGCGGCTCGCGTGCGAACGGCGGAACATTTGCCGTTCACCATCGAGCTTGTGGAAACCGAAGCACAACTCGCCAAGGCGGTATACATCCGGCAAAAGGCTTATGCGCGCCATTTGCCTGAATTCGCCAGCGGCTTACAAACGCCCGAGCCTTACGACTTCGAGCCGGGCTGCGCGGTCTTTCTCGCGGAATCCAAACTCGATGGCTCGCCGGTTGGGTCGATCCGCGTGCAAACCAATCATTACGCGCGGCTCAAACTCGAACAATCGGTCGAGTTACCCGATGAATTGGCGCAACGAAGCTTGGCCGAAATCACCCGGCTTGGCATCACCTTGGGCCATGCGGGACGCTTGGTGAAAGTCGCGCTGTTCAAGGCGATGCAACTGTATTGCCAAGTCGCGCAGATCGATTCCATGGTGGTGTGCATGCGTGCCCCGTTGGATAAGCCGTACTTCGATCTCGGCTTCGAGGATGTGTACCCAAGTGGCGAGTACATTCCGATGCCACACATCGGCAATATTCCTCATCGGGTGCTTGCACTGAACGTGGCGACGTTGGAACGGCGGTGGCATGAGACGCATCATCCGCTGCATAAGTTTTTCTTTCGCACGTTCCATCCGGATATCCGTCCGTTTGGCCGCTCGCCGCTAACCGCTCCGGCCGTCGTGGAAAAGACCGCGCATCAAACTCATCTACGGCCTGAACTTGGCTAAGGAATCGTTGTAGTTCAATGCATGAACGATTAACGTAAGGCTGGAACTAACCCATTCTTATGGGTTAGTTCCATAGCGATGAGTAATCGCACTTTGCACACTCGGCTTTTAAGGTATTAGGTGACCAGTAACTTTCCTTAAAGGTCACAAGTAATGGTTCTACGGTCCAAAGTCCTACGCATGGTGTCGTGGTTCGACAGCACGGGGATGGATCGTCTGCTGCAACACTTCGGCACGTTCCTGATCCCGTTCTTGCTGGCATGGGTATCGATCACGGCGCTGGTGTTATGGCCAAGCCCTTATCGGTCCGATGCGCCGACACCCATTTCGTTTCGCGTGCTCGAGCGTAGCGACACCTCGCCGCCTGATTTCGACGCACTAGTCGGCAAGCTTGGCAACGTCGCCGCGGTAACCGAGTACGGCACGCGGCTTTCGGTGAACCCGCATTGGATTTTGTTCGAGGTGCCCAACGAGCGGCTGGCGGCCAACATCGAGTTCGCGTCACGACACGGCACGGTCATCCAATGCTGGAACGCGCAAGCGCCCTACGCCTACTTAGGAATGGCCGAGCGCACGCATTCCGAAGGCGCGTTGCGCGCGGTGAAAGCGGGATTCGCGCTCAACGTGGAAGCGCTGGACAACATTAGTCACGTTCTTTGCCGAGGATTATTCCAAGGGCCGGCACGCATCGAGATCGCCGCGTGGTCGCCGGGGCAACTCGAGAAAACGGAGCGCGAGTTTCATCGCGCCTCGGGCTTGCTGGAAGGCGGCATGATCATGCTGGCCTTATTCGTACTGGTGATCGCGCTTATTAATCGCGAGTGGACATATATCGTGTTCGCGGGATGGCTGTTCGCCAATCTGCGGCTGGCAATGCTTTCCGCCGGATGGGACACGCTGTGGCTTGAACACACCTTGCCCGAGTCGTGGATATATCCAACACGCAAGCTCGCGTTCACCGCGTATTACGCGTTGACGGTCGCGTTGTTTGGCGGCCTGTTCGGTAATGTGGTTCGCGACATCGGTCATCGTCGCTTGCTCACCCTTATTCAACTGCCGGCGCTGCCGTTGGCGATAGCCGCCGTCGCCTTACCTTATGCGCGATTCCTGCCGGTATTGTGGGCGGCCGGCGCGCTTTGCATCAGCGTGATCGCCTTTTTGGTGGTACGCATGTTGATCAAGAAACGGTCTCGCGCGGCCATATGGTTCGCGATGTCGTATGGGCTAACGCTGGGCGCGGCGCTTTATGAAATCGTGATGGCCGCGTTTGGATTCAAGCTTGGCGTCGGCGCGCTCAATCATGTGACGGGCGCGCTTGCGTCGAGTTTGCTCGCCTCGCTCGCGATCGCCGAGCGGATGCGACAAGACCACGACCTGCGGCGCGCCGCCGAAGCCGATTCCATGCGCGCGCTACGCAAGATGCACGACACGTATCACGCAAGCCCGGTGGGTTTATTTAGCGCGCGCCGCGATGGCGAGTTAGTGCAATTCAATCCCGCGCTCGAACACATGCTTCGACCCTTGGCGTTCTCCGCGCAAGAGGGTTCGAGTTGGACGGCGTTATGGGCCACGGGCGATTGGCGTCGAGTTCTCGCCTTGGCGGAAACGCCCGAGCAACGCGAGCTCGAGGTCATGGCGCGCGACAAGGACGGCTTGCCCTTGTGGTATCTCGTGCAAGCCCAGCTGGTCGATGAACTCATCGAAGGCTCGTTGCAAGACATCACCGAACGACGCCGCGCGCACGACCGATTACGTTTTCTGGCCGACCATGATCCGCTGACCGAGTTGCTTAACCGTCGCGGCATGGAAACCGCGTTGCTTCATTCGTTCGACACGATCGAAGACGGTCTGCCGGTCGCGCTTGCCTACGTGGACCTCGACCGCTTCAAGCTCGTCAACGATTTATTCGGACACCCGGCGGGCGACGAGGTTTTGCGTCAAGTCGTCAACCGCGTACGCGCGGCCTTGGGCCAAGCCGTGACGCTCGCGCGCGTGGGCGGCGACGAATTCATCATGCTGTTCGAACGCATGCCGATTCACGCCGCGCGCGTCGCATGCGAATCGGTGCTCGAAGCAATCAGCGGTCAACCCTTTGGACATGGCGATAAGGCGTTTCAAATATCGGCGTCGATCGGCTTGGTCGAGTTATCCAACGACATGACGATGCGCGACGCGATCGCGACCGCCGATCGTGCGTGCCGAGAAGCGAAGTCGGGCCGCAATGGTCATTTAGTGGTGTACGAGCACGGCACGCGGCGCATGCGTGAACGCTTGGACGAGTTTCATCTGACCGAACGATTGGGCCGCGGCTTGCCCACCGATCGCTTGCACCTCGTCATGCAGCCGATCATCTCCACCACGACGCCGTTCGACTCCATGAACTTCGAGGTTTTGCTACGCATGCGCGACGCGGAGAACCGGTCCACGGCGCCCAGTGCGTTGATCTCGGCGGCGGAAGCAAATGGCTCGATGTCGTTGCTCGACCGTTGGGTGTTGTCCACCACCTTGGCGTGGCTCGATCAACATCACGACCAACTCGGGCGCACGCAGTTCGTGTGCGTGAATCTAAGCGGCGCCTCGCTCAACGATGAACGCTTCATGCACGATGCGTTCGCGATCCTCGCCGAACATGAACGCGCGGCCCATCGTATTTGCATTGAAGTCACCGAAAGCGTCGCGCTGCACGACTTGCACAATACGCGTCGCTTCATCGACGGTTTGAAGACCCACGGCGCCAAGGTGGCGTTGGATGATTTTGGCGCGGGCTACACGTCGTTCGCCTATCTCAAGGAACTGCCGGCCGATGCATTGAAAATCGACGGCGCGTTCGTCAAGGGCATGAGCGAGCATCCGGCCAACGTCGCCATCATTCAAGCCATCATCGAGCTCGCGCGCAACCTTGGCATGAAGAGCATCGCCGAATGGGTGGAAGACGCGCGCACGACGAAGATGCTGATCGATATCGGCGCCGATTACTTGCAAGGCTACGGCTTAGTCGTGCCGCAACCGCCCCGCGCGATTCTCGACGCCAAATCGTCGGCCGATTGGATTAGCGATGCGGCGACCTTGGAACTCCTTAGGCGCCAGGCAGCCATCGGTGGTCACGGCGGACTCGACGTGTTTTTGCCGCCCGATGACCAATCACTGCTCCATTAAACAAATATCCAAGCAAGCAAAGCGGCGATCAATAAATACTTGAGCGCGTAGTACGCGGGCTTACTGCGCGCCTTGATCGCCTTACCCACGAGACGCACGCGATACACCACGCCAAACACTCGGTTAAGCCAACCAATGCGCTCGCCCGGCACGTTTTCGGTCGCGGCCGCGCGCATCATGACTTGCCGAAACACCAGGTCGACCATGCGCGCGAATGGATTCGACAACGGCCGTTGCACGTCGCAAAAAAGAATAAGGCGCGGATGATCGGTGTCGTTACGCGCATGATGAATAAACGTTTCGTCGAACATCAATGGCTCGCCATCGCGCCATGATCGGCGCTCGCCATCGACCTCGATGAAGCACTCGTTGGAATTCGGCGTGACAAGACCTAAGTGATAGCGCAACGAACCCGCGTAAGGATCGCGGTGCCGAACCAAGTGCGCGCCGGGTGGGAGCGAGGCGAACATCGCAGCCTTGATGGTGGGAATCGATTCGAGCAAGGCGATGGTTTTCGGACAACGCTCGCGCGCCGAGGCGTGCGACGAGCCGTACCACATCAGGTAAAAACGTTTCCAACCCGTACGAAAGAAGGAATTGAATCCAACATCGTTGTAGCCTTGCGATGCACGGATGCCGCCCTCGTCGGCCAAGGCCACGCATTCGTCGCGAATGGTTTTCCAATTGGCTTGAAGCACGGCGAGTT
>DASTRU010000249.1:0-7444 GCA_035761045.1 Burkholderiaceae bacterium
GCTTGTTTTGCCGCGCGCAACGCAAGCAAGCGTTGCTGCATTTCGCGCAACGACGCGCGATGGACATCGAAGGCTTGGGCGAAAAGGTGGTCGAGCAACTGATCGACGGCGGCATCGTTCGCACACCGGCCGACGTGTACAAGCTCGGCATCGCCAAACTCGCGGCGCTTGAACGCATGGCGGAAAAATCGGCGGGTAATTTAGTCGATGCGATCGAGCGTTCGAAGAACACGACGCTCGCGCGCTTCATCTTCGCGCTCGGTATTCGGCATGTGGGCGAAACAACCGCGAAGGATCTCGCGCGTCACTTCGGTGGACTTGATGCATTGATGCAGGCCGACGAAGCCGCCTTGCTCGAGGTGCCCGATGTCGGGCCCATCGTGGCGGCTTCCGTCGCACGTTTTTTCGCCGAGCCGCACAACCGCGAAGTCGTCGAACAATTGCGCGCGGCCGGCGTGCATTGGAGCGAGCACGCGCGGGCGGCATCAGCCGCGGCATTGCCGCTTTCCGGAAAAACATTCGTACTTACCGGCACCTTGCCCACGATGACACGCGAGGATGCGAAGGCACGCATCGAAGCCGCGGGCGGCAAGGTGGCTGGCTCGGTATCGAAGAAGACGGATTACGTCGTCGCGGGCGCCGAGGCCGGCAGCAAACTCGCCAAGGCGCACGAGTTGAAGGTGCCGGTGCTCGATGAGCCCGGTTTGCTCGACCTCCTTAAGGCTTCCACATGATCCGCGACCTGTTGCGCATGGGCGATCCACGCTTGCTGATGCGCGCGAGCGAAGTACACGCCTTCGACACGCCCGAACTCACCGCGCTATTGCGCGATATGCGCGAGACCATGGCCGCGCATAACGGCGCGGGCATCGCCGCGCCGCAAATCGGCGTGCCGTTGCGTGTCGTTATCTTTGGTACCGGCGCGCCCAATCCTCGTTATCCGCAAGCACCCGTTATTCCGCCCACGGTGTTGATCAACCCGATCCTCGAACCGCTTGGCGACGCGATGGAAGAGGGCTGGGAAGGGTGTCTTAGCGTGCCGGGCCTGCGCGGCAAGGTGCCGCGTTATACGCAATTGCGTTATCGCGGCGCGGACGAACATGGCGTGGCGATCGACCGCACCGTTAGCGGTTTTCACGCGCGCGTGGTGCAACACGAATGCGACCACCTCGACGGCGTTTTGTACCCGATGCGCATGCGCGATATGCGCGAGTTCGGTTTCGTGGACGTGCTGTTTCCGGAACTCGCGTTAAATCATCCGCGTTGAATCGTTGGCATGGAGTTTGTCGCCGCCTTGCTTGCGAACACGGTCGCGTATGGACTCGTGCTGTTTCTCGTATGCGCGGGGTTGACGATCGCGTTTAGCTTCATGGGGACTTTGAGTTTCGCGCATGGCGCCTTTTACGCGCTGGGCGCTTATATCGGCTTTAGCGTCGCGGCGGCATTCAACGCTTACGGGTTTTGGCTCGCGCTTCTTGTCTCGCCCATCGTCGTTGGGGTGTTGGGCAGCGTGATCGAAGTCAGCGTGTTGCGGGCCGTGCGCCCGCGCGGGCATATGGCCGAGCTGCTCGCCACCTTTGGCGTTGGCGTGGTGATCATCGAGGCGATTCCGTTCATATGGGGCCGTAGCGCGTTGCCGAGTTACGCGCCGCAGGTGCTTGAACAATCGATCGAGTTTGGCGGCTGGCGCATTTCCGCGTTACGCGCGGCCACCTGCGGCGCGGCGGTCTTGGCGTTACTCGTATTCGCTTGGATCGTGACGCGAACACGCGCGGGGTTAGTACTGCGCGCGGCGCAAGATCAACCCTTGATGGTGGAATGCGCCGGTATCAATTTGCCGCGTTGGCAAGCCGTGGCGTTTGGCGTGAGTGCGGCGCTGGCGGCGTTTGGCGGCGTGCTGGGCGGGAATTTAATGGTGATCGAGCCATCGATGGCCGCTGGCGTCACGATGCTTGGCTTTATCGTGATCGTCACTGGGGGCTTGGGAAGTTTGCGCGGCGCTTTTATCGCGTCGATGCTCGTTGCGTTGGTGTCCACCTTCGCGGCGGTGCTTCCGGGCGCGTTGTTGGGTGCGCCGCTATCGCGCTGGGCACCAGCCGCGCCGTTGTTGCTCATGATTGGCGTATTGCTCGTGCGCGGCGAGCACGTGGTGAAGGGACGCTTGTGAGCGGTGTTGCGCTTAGGCGTTGCCTGCCCGCCGCCAGCTGCGCGGTCGCGTGGGCGTTGGCGTGCCGATGGGGATGGGTGCCTTCGTCGGCCTTCGCGCAGTTCTTGGTGTTGTCGCTTGGCGCCACGTCGTTGCGTTTGCTCGCCGGCACGACGGGTTTATTTAGCTTTAGCCACGCCATTCATGCCGCCACGGGCGCCTATGCCGTCGCTTGGACCATGCGTGTGTTGAGCGAGGGCAACGCCAATGCGTACGGCGCAAGCGTCGCGCTCGCGGTGATGCCGCTTATCGCCGCCATCGTCGCCATGGTGGTCGCTTGGCCCGTGGGGCATTTGCTTAAAACACGGTCGGGTACCGCGTATGCCATGTTGACCTTCGCGATTGGCGAATGCATTCATCTCGTTGCACTGGCCGCGCCCACCGTGTTTGGCGGCGAGGCCGGCGTGAGCATGGACCGCACGTTGGGAACGGGTGCCGACTTTGCTTGGATCGTGCAATGCGCGTGGTGGTTGCTTGCCATGATCGCCTTGGCGTTCATCGATAAAAGCGCGTTCGCGCAAGGCCTGCGCGCGGTGCGCGACGATGCGTTGCGCGCGCAAACCATGGGAATCGATGCGCCCGCATTGCGTCGTCGCGTCAACGTACTCGCGGCCGGGGTTGCGGGACTCGCGGGCGCGCTAAGCGTGATCGAATTCGAGATCGTGACGCCCGAGGCGTACGCGATCTCTCATTCATCGATATGGCTTATCGCGATGTTGTTGGGTGGCATGCATCGGTTCGTGGGGCCGGTGGTGGGCGCGAGTCTCGTGCTGTTGTGTAGCACCGTGGTCGCGCAATGGACCAGCGCGTGGCCGTTGGTATTGGGCGCCGTGTTTGTCGCGGGCGTGTTGTTTCGTCCGCAGGGTGTGATCGCGCCTTCGCGCGCTTGATGACAACCATCGTCGCCATGAATACACCCGCGCTTGTCATCGACCATTTGCATGTCGCGCGCGGTGAGTGCGTGGTGTTGACCGGCGTTGATCTACGCGTCGACACGGGTGAGCGTGCGTGGATCGCCGGACCAAACGGCGCCGGTAAAACCACGTTGTTGGATGCGATAAGCGGTGCGGTAGACACCACGCGCGGCACGATCCGTTTGCACGGCCGCCGAATCGAACGCGCGTCGATCGCCGCCCGCGCGCGTGAAGGTTTAGGCCGAAGCTTTCAAGCGGCGCGCTTGTTTCCGTCCGCCACCGTGCGCGAACAACTAACTCTCGCGCGACAGCCGCATTCCTTAGGTTTGCGCACGTTACCCGTCGATGCGCAGATCGACCCGTGGGCCGCCCGACTCGGTTTAACCGAATGGCTTGACACCCCGGCCGATCGCCTCGGGCAAGCGCAGCGCAAGCTCATTGACCTTGCGATCGCCTTGGTGGCCAAGCCTCGCGTGTTGTTGTTGGACGAACCCTCGGCTGGATTAACGCGCGATGAAGCACGACGGATGTACGACTGGTTGCATCACGCCACCACGAGCGTGACATGCATATTGGTTGAACATGACGCCACTCTCGCGCAACGCTTCACCCGCCGCACGTATGCGTTGAACGAAGGGCGTCTCACGCTCATGCGGACGCAAAATGCTTGAGATCGAAAAATTAAGCGTCGTGCTCGGCTCGCGCCGCGTGCTCGACGAGGTATCGCTTCGCGTATCGTCCGGTTCGCTCGTATCCATCAGCGGCCGTAATGGCAGCGGTCGGTCCACCTTGTTGCGCGCCGTGGCGGGCGCGGTTCAGCGTACCGGTCGCATCGCGCTCGATCATGTGGAGCTTGCCGACTTACCCGCGTGGCGCGTCGCGCGCGAAGGCGTGGGGTTCGCGCCCGATACGCGCGACGTCTTCGCGCGGCTTACCGTTGACGAACATTTCGCGCTCGTGCCGGCCGTAAGCGCGTGGACCGATCGTTATGCCTTGCTCGATGTATTGGCGCCAATCGCGCGACGGCGTCGCGTGCATGCGGGTGCCTTGTCGGGCGGCGAGCAAAAGTTGTTGTCGATCGCGCGGTCGGCGCTGGTCGCGCGTCGTCTATGGTTGCTTGATGAGCCTTTTGAAGGACTGGCCGCGCCCATGATCGACGCGGTGGCCGCGCTCATACAACAAGCACGTGCCGCCGAGGTCACGGTGATAGTGGCCGACGGCGCCGCGCCCAACACCTTAAGCGAAGCCAGCATGCGGTTAAGCATCGAAGGCGGACGACTTAGATCATGACGAACTCATCGTTACCGCATTCAATAACCAAGCATGCCGAGCTTGGCGCGAGTGGAACTCTCGATCCGCAGATCGAGGAAGTGCTGCGGCTCATCGAACGCGCCGGCCGCCCTGCGTATCAACACCTTGGCGCTCGGCAAGCTCGCATCGAGTACGAGAAAGCGGCGCGAGTATTAGAGATCGCGCCCGTCACGGTGCACCGCGTGGAAAACTTAGTCGTTGAACACGCCGACCTAAGGATTCCGGTACGGTTGTATTGGCCGCGCGAACCGAATGCGTGGGACCGTTTGCCGGCATTGGTGCTCGCGCACGGCGGCGGGTTTACCGTGGGTTCGGTCGATACCATCGATTCAATCGCACGCCTTGTATGTCGCGATGCCGATTGTTGCGTGATGTCGGTCGATTACCGCCTCGCGCCCGAGCATCCGTTTCCCGCGGCGTTCGACGATGTATGGGCCGTGCTTCGCTTCGCGTTCGAGCAAGCCGGCGCATTAGGACTCGACGCGGCACGCATCGCGGTCGGTGGCGATTCGGCCGGAGGCACGCTCGCGGCGGCCTGCGCGATCGCCGCGCGCGATCACGATCTACCGCTCGCGCTGCAATGGTTGATCTACCCCGGTACCGAAGCCGAACAAAACACGCGCTCGCATCACGCATACGCCAAGGGCTACCTTCTTCAACGCGAGACGATTCTTTGGTTCTTCGCGCACTATCTTCGCGATCATCGCGACCGGTTTGATTGGCGCTTCGCGCCCTTGCATGCGTTGGATGTTCGCGGCGTGGCGCCCGCGTGGATCGCGGTGGCGGAGTTCGACCCGTTGGTGGACGAAGGCGTTTCGTACGCGTGTCGGCTCATGCAAAACGACGTGCCGACCGAGCTTGCGTTTTACCCGGGCGCGGTGCATGCATTTTTTAATATGGGTGGACGCGTCAAGCTCGCGCGCCGCGCGCATGCGGACGCGATCGTGGCCTTACGAAAGGCATTCACGGCATGACGATCATCACGGGTTCATGGCGGGCGCTTGCGCCTCACGCCCGACCCATTCGTTTAGACGTGTTCGTGCGCGAACAACACGTTCCGGTCGAATTGGAATGGGACGGTATCGACGAACAATGCACGCATGCGATCGCTTATGACGCGCATGGGCAACCGGTGGGAACGGGGCGTTTAGTGCCCGACGGGCATATCGGCCGCATGGCGGTGCTTAAAAACGCACGCGGGCAAGGTCATGGTGGCCGGATTCTCGAAGCGTTGGTCGCGCTTGCGCGGTCACGCGGACATCGTGAAGTGGTATTGAGCGCGCAAACGCATGCGCGCGATTTTTACGAACGGCATGGCTTTGTCGCACGTGGAGATGAGTATCTCGACGCCGATATCGCGCATATTGAGATGCGGCGTTTGCTCGCGCCTTAAAACTTATAGCGCAGGCCGATGTAGCCCGAGGCACTCGCGGGTTTCGCGGGAGGCGCCCAACCATTCGCGGCCGCATCGGTGAGTGAATACCGAACGCCTAAGCCCGAGGTGAATGCGAACGACTCCGAGTAACGCCAGTTCCACAACAAATTAAACGAGACGTCGCGTGGGTTAAGCGATGTTGAACCCGTGCCGTTGTAGGTCGTGTTCGTTTGTCCGCTGACATCGCCGGCTGTCCAGTGCGGTGGTGTTTCATCGGCGAGTCCTAATTCGGCGGAGAACGATAACCGCGCGCGTGGGCTTAAACGCCAGCCGTAACCGCCGCCTAAGTCGAATTTCAATCCATTCGCCGAAGCGGGCGTTGGTAGCGCGAGATGCGAAACAACGCTCCACGACGAATTGATGGGAATGTCGAAAAAGCGTGTATCGGGCAGTGCCTTAAAGCCTAATGATCCCGTGGGGGCAAGGCTTGGCTGAGCGAACACGGCGGGCGTCGCCAACGCGAATAACGCGGCGAGGGCCCAGTAGCGTAATTGCACGCGCGGATCCATGACGAAGGCTCCTGAGCTTGGGAAGTCAACTTACCACCGTCATCGGGCAGATGAACAGAGGGCGCATGCATTCATGTCGGGCTTAGATCACGGCGTGGGCTTGTAACGCCACTTCCTCAACGTTGCTTAAATTTCCTTGGGGAAAAAACGCACGTTCTCGCACGTCGATCCGTCCATTAGTCAGCACGGAAACAACAGTCGAGCTGCGCGTGCCATATGTCGGCGTTGCAATGAAGATCGGGGAAAGCACGCGTTCCCACTCGACCGGTACCCCCGTGGAAGGTAGGTCGGAGTCCGACGCCGGCGTGGTGTCGGCTAGCAAATCAAACAGCGCATCGAACGGCACCGAGTTCGCATCGGCTCGCGCAAGCGCGATCGAGAACGCGGAAACGCCACGCACCACCTTCGGCCACGGCGTATCCAAGCTGGCGTTCGATAAGCCATACACGCCTGCCGTCAACTTACGCGGCGCGTGCTTGCCGCGATTGGAGTACCACCACAATTGCGGATCGTCCCCGCGCAACTCGCCGACTAATAAATTAAAACCGTTGTAACGCTGCGCGCGCGATTGCACATCGAGTAAGTATTCCGCTGGCGGCAATGTGCTTGCGAGAAAGCCGGTGGTGAGTCCGCCGCGCGATAAGGCGGTGGGCGAGCGTTCTTGCGGGCCTCGTACATTGGTGATCGCGGCGAACCGGCCTTGCCGCGTCACGCCCATCCACGTTCCGGGTAAGCCCAGCGCGCTTAAGGGCGCGCCATCGTCCACGCCCGCGAACACTTCGGGCCGACGCGGCCATACATGCAAGCGCCCGGTGGGACGATGAAAGAATTCGTCGCGATTGGCGGCCACGGTGAATCGCCGGCCTTCGCTCGCATGGGGTCGCCATTCAAACAACATCAAGCACATCGACAGTCATCCCATTTGCGCGAAACGCTCGATATGGCGTTCGCCGTCGATCACCGCGGCACGGCGGCGGCCCTGGAACAGCCCCGCGTCCTCGCCGGACAGACCCGCGGCCAGCGGTCCGTGCTTGTTGATGTTGCCGACGATGTCGCGGTTGATGCGACC
>DASTRU010000250.1:0-21926 GCA_035761045.1 Burkholderiaceae bacterium
ATCGGCGATCCGTAACCACGGCGCGCGCGTGACCGCATCCTTGACGATGATGGTTGACCCGACGGGCCGCATCATGGTGGATTCACCGCAGCTACCCGCGGCGGGACAGGATTTTCCGTTTCCTAAATTGCTCGCGGACGCCGAGCGCGACGGCATCGCATCGCGATTGGCGTATGTCGGCGGACAACTCGTGCAATTGGTGGTGGTGCCGGTGCGCGCGCCGTTGACGGTGGCCTCGGCCGTCATGGGGTTTCGCATCGACGACGCATTCGCGCGCGACGTTGCGGCGCTGACAAGCACCGATTTGTCGTTGGTGGTGGCGACGACGGCGGGACCGGTGATCGTTGCGTCCACGCTCGCGCCACCGATGCGCGATGCCTTGGCCCAAGCGATGTCGAGCGCGACGACACGCAACGGCACGTTGACCTTGAACGACATGCCCTACGCGACGTTGCCAACCGAATTGAAGTTGGCGGGCGGAGGGGAACTAGTGGCGTTGTTGCAGCAATCTTTGCGCGACGCGCTCATGCCGTTTCGGCAGCTGCAGGCTACCTTGCTCGCGCTGACCTTGGCGGCGCTGATCGCCGCCATCGTGTTGAGCGTCGTGACCGCGCGCGGCGTGACCCGGCCGATCAAGAATTTCGCGGACTTCGCTCTTCGCGTGGGCCGCGGCGAGTATCAGCATGCGGCGCCGAACGCGGGTGCCAGCGAGTTACGCGCGTTGGGGTTGGCGTTCGATCGCATGCGCGGCGACTTAGCCAAGCGCGAAGAACGCATCACCGATCTCGCTTACCGCGATGGCTTGACTCGATTGCCCAATCGCGCGCGTTTCAACGAGTACTTGCGTGTCGCCCTGGCGCGCATACCCGCTCGATCGCTTGCGGTGTTGGCGATCGACCTCGACCATTTCCGCTACGTCAACGACACGCTTGGTCATGCCTTTGGCGATCGATTGTTGACTGCGGTGGGCGCGCGTTTATACGGCGCCTTGACCGACGAGCACACGATTGTCGCCCGCTTGGGCGGCGACGAGTTCGCGGTGTTGATCGACAACGCCGACCACGAACGCGCGTCTTCCGCCGCCGCCCGCATATTGGTCGCGCTCGAGGAGCATTTCGAGGTGGACGGGCAATCCATCGACGTGCGCGCGAGCATTGGCATCGTGGTGGCGCCGGAACACGGCGTGGAAGCGCAAGTGCTGATGAGCCGCGCCGACATGGCGATGTATGTCGCCAAGCGCGATCGGCTTGGCCGGGCGGTGTATGAATCGAGCTTCGATCATGGATCGCAAGAACGACTGACCTTGCTATCCGAACTTAGGCGCGCCATCGACGAAGACCAAACCAAGGTGTACTACCAGCCAAAGCTCGATATCGCGACTGGCCAGGTCTACATGCTTGAAGCCTTGGTGCGTTGGGTACATCCGCGCCATGGCTTGATCGCGCCCGATCGTTTCATTCCGTTCGCCGAGCAGATGGGCATCATCCGATCGATCACGCATTGGGTGATCAACGACGTGGTGCGGCAAATCGCCGCGTGGCGCGCGCAGGGCTTGAACGTTAGCGTGGCCGTCAATATTTCGGCCCGCGACTTGCTCGACGCCGACTTGCCCACCTTCGTGAATACGCGATTGCGCACGAACGCCGTGCCGCCTCAGGCATTGCGGCTTGAAATCACCGAGAGCGCCGCGATGGACGATCCGCGTCGCGCGCTTGCGACCTTGCATGCGTTGCGCGAACTGGGCGTCGGATTGTCGATCGATGATTTCGGCACGGGGTATTCGTCGTTGTCGTATTTGCACAAGATGCCGGTCGATGAACTCAAGATCGATAAGTCGTTCGTGAGTCATCTCACCGAACACCAGCACGAGGACGATCGCGTGATCGTGCGCGCGACGATCGACTTAGGTCACCGCATGGGATTGAAGGTGGTGGCCGAAGGCGTGGAGGACGAGGCCACGCTCGCATTGCTGCGCGAATATGGTTGCGATTTCGCGCAGGGCTACTTACTAAGTTGCCCGTTGGCCGTCGATGCCATCACGACGTGGTTGTTGGAGCGCCAAAACAACAGTCATTCGCCCGCATCGGCCTTACACTCGACGCCGCATAGCACTATCGTGACGGCCGATATTCGCGGCGCCTAAGTTTTTCTTTTAGTCAAATCCTAAGTAGGCGCGCGATATGCGCGAGCGCGTCGGCCGTCGTTCCAAGAATCTTTCCCGTGGGAGTAGGTGTTCATGGTTCCGATGCGAGGTCTTTCGTTAAAGCGTGTTTCCTTAGTCGCGGTTGCCCTTTCGCTTGCGGCGTGCGCGGCGCCCAGTGGTCCGCTCGTGCCGCGTAAAGAGACGGTGTATGGCGTGACGGCGTCCAACAAGCTCGTGAGTTTCGTGGCGGGTCAACCCTCCGCCATGACGGCGACCAAGCCGTTAACGGGCTTGGCGGCCAACGAGCGTTTGGTGGGCATCGACTTTCGCGTAGCGCGCGGCACCTTGTTCGGGTTGGGCAGCACTGGCCAGCTCTACACGATCGATACCAAGACCGGCGAGGCGACCAAGGTCGGCGCCGCGGCGACGCCTAGCGTGTTGACGGGCACGAACTTTGGCGTGGATTTCAACCCGACGGTCGATCGCATTCGCGTGGTGAGCGATGCCGGTTTGAACATGCGCATGCATCCGGATACCGGCGCGGTGGTGGATTCCAATGCCGACACGCCGGGTGTGCAACTAGATGGCACACCAGCCTTCGCCGAAGGCGACGCGAATTTTGGCAAGACGCCCAAGCTCGTCGCGGCCGGCTACACCTACAACAAGAAGAACGAGAAGCTCACGACCAATTACGCGATCGACGCGGCCACGGGTTCGCTCGTGACGCAAGGCTCGCGCGAGGATGCAATGCCCGTCGTCTCGCCGAACACGGGCCGCTTGTTCACGGTGGGCCGCTTGGATGTCGGTACGTTTGTCGATGCTTCGTTTGACATCACCGACCGCGACAACACCGCCTTGTTGTCGATCAACACCAGCGGCGCGCGCGACAGCGTGTTGTACCTCGTGGAGTTGGCAACGGGCCGCACCTATCGCATTGGCGCGATTGGCGCGGGCGAGCCGTTGGTTGGAATGGCGATCGAGCCGTAATCGCTCGCGAGGCGAGAGCAAACCGCGCGTGGTTTAGCGGTTTGCTCCCGTCACGATGTCGAACACGAACAATCGGCACTCAAGCGCGCCGTTGTACAGCGCGAGCTTGGTCGAAGGCGCGAGACGCAGCCGCTTGGGAAGATCAAGGTCGCTCGAGATCAAGGCGACGCGCCAGCCGCCCCACGCGCGCTTTAAGTTGGCCGCGAATTCCGCCCAAAACGTATCGGCGTCGATCAACGTACCGTCGACCGCGTTGAATTGCGCGCGCTCGCCATAAGGGGGGTTGCCAATCATCAAACCAGGGGTGTCGCCAGGTGGCGAGATCGTGCGGGCGTCGGTTACTGAAAATTCAATCGGCGTGCCGGCGCGTTTGGCGTTGCCCCGCGCGATATCGACCGCGGCTTGCGCCACGTCGCTTGCGTGAATCGGCAATGGCACCTCCAGTGGCGCGTCTTGATGGCGCATCGCGTCCCAGGCCGCCGCGTCGAAATCCGTGAAATGTTCAAAGCCAAAGTGCCGCCACGCGCCCGGCGGGCGGCCTTGCGTGATTTGCGCGGCTTCGATCGCAAGCGTGCCGCCGCCGCAGAATGGATCGACGAGCGGCATTCCAGGCTTCCAGCCCGACAGCGCGAGCATGCCAACCGCCAAGTTCTCGCGCAGCGGCGCTTCCACCGCGCCGTGCCGCCAACCGCGTTTGAACAAGGCTTCGCCGCTCGTGTCGAGGTATAGCGTCGCGTAGCGATCGTCGAGAAACGCGTGCACGCGCACGTCGGGTCGCGAGGTTTCAACATCGGGCCGAATGCCGGTCTTCTCGCGAAACGCATCGCAAATCGCGTCCTTGATGCGCAGCGCGGTGAATTCGAGACTGCGCACGCTGGCCTTTCGCGCGGCGATTTCAACCTTGATCGTGCGTTCAACGTCGAAGTAACGCGTCCAGTCGAGCGCATGCGCGCGGTCGTAAATCTCGTGCTCGTCCTTGTAGGGAAAGTGCGCGATCTCGCGCAGCACGCGGCTTGCGATGCGGGAATACAAATTGGCGCGCCAACCCAGGTCGCGGTCACCGGTAAAACTCACGCCACCGGCGACGATGCGTGCTTGTGGCGCGCCCAGCGCGCGCAGCTCGGTTTGCAAAGGCGCTTCGAGCCCGCGTGGACAAGGCGCGAAATACCGAATCTCGCGCGGCTGCGCTTGTGGCTCCGAGCGCGGCCGTGGGTTGCGCTGCGCGGGCGCATCATGGCGCGGCTTATCGCGCTTGGTGTCTTGCGGCGGACGCGGACGGGGCGGCGCGCGTTTTGCGGTCGGACGTGGCTTGCTGGCGGGTGCGGGCGAGGGTGCGGGTGGCGCTGGCGGCGCTTGACGCGCGCGCTCTTGCGCGAGACGCGCGCGCGGACCGGTGCGTGCCCCCGTGCCGGAAGCGGTTGTGGAAGTGGTCGCGGCGGTTTTGCGCGCCGTTAACGTGCCGCGCTTGGGTGAGTCTGAATCGGCCATGAACGTTACATGCCGCGTGCGGTAAGCGCGCGGTCTAAAAAGTCGATGCGGTCTTGGCCCCAGAACGGTTCGCCATCGAACACATAGGTGGGCGCGCCAAAGATGTTGTTGTCGATCGCGGCTTGGGTGTTGGTTTCGAACGCCGCGCCGGCGGCGTCGCCACGCGCGGCGGCGATAAGCGACGGACCATCGAGATGACAGGTCTGCGCGATCGATTCAAGGGTCGCGGCGTCGGCGATATCGCGGTCCTCGACCCACACGGCACGCATGCAGGCGCCGGCCAGATCCAAGGCGCGCTCGGTGTCGACCGAAGCCTGCGTGGCGATGATCATGCGTGCCGCCAGCGTCGCGTCCACCGGAAAAAACTTAGGCGCGAGGTTGATTGGCAAATGCAAATACGTCGACCACCGTCGCAACTCGTGTCCTCGATACTCTTGCCGCGACACATGCCGTTGACCGAACGGCACGCCGCCCGTCGCGGCGAATACGCGACCGATATCGACCGGCTTTGGGTCGAGCGTAACCGCGTGCCGCGTGCAGACCTCGCGCACTCGCGCATGGCCTAGGTAAGCAAACGGCGATTGCACGGCGAACCAATACGTTACGGTGGTGGTCACGGCGGTCTCCTGCGGGGCGACGATCATCATTAAAACGGCTTGGCGATGACGAGGTACACCGCGCCAAGCAACACTGGCAGCGCGGGGATTTCGTTGATCCAACGATAAAACTTATCGCTATGCCGATTCTCGTCGCGCGCGAAATCGCCCATCAACTTGCCAAGCCACACGTGATGCGCGATCAGGATCGCGACGAGCGCGAGCTTGGCATGCAACCAACCGCCTTGAATGCCGTAATGCATCCATAGCGTGAGCCCAAACACCACGGTAAGCACCGCGCCCGGCATCATGATTCCGTAATACAGCTTGCGCTCCATCACCTTGAACCGCTCGATGCCGATTGGATCGGTCGCCAGCGAGTGATACACGAACAAGCGGGGCAAATAAAACAACCCCGCGAACCACGTCACCATGAAGACGATGTGCAAGGTTTTAACGATGGCGTAGCCGTTCACGTGCGAATCTCCCCGTTACCAAACACGACCCATTTCATCGAAGTGAGTCCCTCGAGCCCGACGGGCCCGCGCGCATGCAGTTTGTTGGTGCTAATGCCGATTTCCGCGCCCAGGCCGTATTCGAAGCCATCGGCGAATCGCGTGCTGGCGTTGATCATGACCGAGGCGGAATCCACCTCGCGCAAGAAGCGCATCGCCTTGGTGTGGTTCTCGGTCACGATCGCGTCGGTGTGTTGCGAGCCGTATTGCGTGATGTGATCGATCGCCGCGTCGATGCCATCCACCGTGCGAATCGACAGAATCGGCGCCAAGTATTCGGTGCGCCAATCGTCTTCGGTGGCGTCGACCAGTTGACTGAACCCCGCGGCTTCGAGCGTCGCGCGCGTTTGCGCGCATACGCGAAGCTCAACGCCTTTGTCGCGATAAATCGCGCACAACGCCGGCAATACCCGTTGTGCCGCCGAACGCGCGACAAGCAGCGTCTCCATCGTGTTGCAGGGCGCGTAGCGCTGCGTCTTGGCGTTATCGGCGATGCGAATGGCTTTGTCGGTATCGGCCTCGTCGTCGATATACACATGGCAAATGCCATCCAAGTGTTTGATGACGGGCACCGTGGCTTCCTTCGCGATGCGTTCGATCAAGCCCTTGCCGCCGCGCGGCACGATGACGTCGATGTACTCGGGCATGGTGATCATCGCGCCCACGGCCGCACGATCGGTGGTGTCGATCACTTGCACGCCGTCTTCGGGTAAGCCGGCGGCCTTCAAGCTCGCGCGCACCAGTTGCGCAAGCGCCGTATTGCAGCGAATCGCTTCCGAGCCGCCGCGCAATACGGTCGCGTTGCCGCTTTTAATGCATAAGCCGGCGGCGTCCACCGTCACGTTCGGCCGGGCTTCGTACACGATGCCAATCACGCCCAACGGCACGCGCATTTGGCCCACGCGAATACCCGTGGGGCGGTAACGCAGGTTGGTGATCTCGCCAATTGGGTCGGGTAGGGCGGCGATTTGCTCCAGCCCTTCGGCCATGGTGGCGATCGCCTTATCGGACAGCGCCAGGCGTTCGACGAGCGCGGGCGCGAGTCCGGCGTCGCGCGCGGCCGCGCAGTCGGCATCGTTGGCGTGTTTAAGCGTGGCGGCATGGGCGCGGATGGCGGCGGCCAAGCGCAGCAACGCATCGTTTTTTTGCGCGGTGCTGGCGGCCGCCATCGCGCGGCTGGCATGCCGCGCGGCGGCACCCAAGGCGCGCATGCGGGTGTGAAGCGAGGAAGCGGTGTCCATGGAAGTCATAAGACGCGAATCGGCGTGATCGGCCGAATCATACTGACCTCGAACGCGATTTCTCATGCACACTGCCGACCCATGTTTGAAAAGCCTAAAAAGCCAGGAGCGATATGAATCGCGAGGCCATTGTTCACGCCCTGCAAAGTCATGTGTCAAACCTACTTGCGATTTATGCGTTTGGCAGCCGTATTCAAGGCCATGCGCATGCGCACAGCGATTTGGATATCGCCGTCTTGGTCGCGGGGTACGCCGACACGATGCGGTTATGGAATCTGTCGAGCGACTTAGCCGAACTAGCGAAATGCGATGTTGATTTGCTCGACTTACGCGCCGCGTCCACGGTTATGCAATATCAAATCATCACCACGGGCGAGCGTTGGTGGGCCAAGGACATTCAAGCACCATTGTTCGAGGCGGCGGTACTCAGCGAAAAAACCGAACTCGATACGGCGCGCGCCGCTTTACTTAACGAAATTCAACAGCGAGGAACGGTGTATGGCCGATGATGTGTTGATCAACAAGGCCTCGACGATCGAGCGCTGCGTATCGCGCGCTCGAGAAGAATACGAACGCGATCCTCGTACATTTGAATTTGACTTTACTCGGCAAGACGCCGCGATCTTGAACATTCAACGCGCTTGCGAGGCGGCGCTGGACATGGGGCAGCACCTTATTCGTCGGGAAAAATTAGGCGTGCCGCAAAGTGCGCGCGAGGTATTTACGCTACTCGCCAATAGCGGTTGGATTGATGTCGCCTTGGCCGACGGACTCAAACGCATGGTCGGCTTTCGCAACATCGCCGTGCATGATTATCAAAGCCTTCAATTGCCCATCACCATCAGCATCATCACTCGGCATCTCGATGAGTTCTTGATGTACAGCAGCGCGGTGTTAAAGCGCGATGCGAGTTGAAGTGCGACTATCCCCGCCGCGTCTCGCACAGCGTTAAACCCAACGCCAACAAATCAGCCCATGGCTCGCCAATCGCGCCAACATCGCGCGCGGCGCTACTTAGTCCTTTGGACGACTTATCCAATGCCGCGCATCGCTCGATCGCCCGCGCGATTTGCGTGCTTGATAAGCGTGCCACCGCATTGGGCAACAACCGTTCGCGCGGACCCCACACGCGCAACTCCTTTAGCACCGCGTTAACGGGTTTCCCGCCCGTGCTTGCATGCTTCACGCGCCATAACGTTCGTAGTTCTTCCGCAATGGCCCAGGTGGCGAGTTGCACGGGTTCGCCTTCGCCTTGAAGGCCCTCGAGCATGCGCGCGAAGCGTGCCGCATCGCCAACCAGCAATGCCTCGCCTAATTTGAAGACGTCGTAACGCGCGACGTCGAGCACCGCGTCGCGCACTTCATCCAGCGTGAGCGCGCGAGCCGGATACAACAGGCCGAGCTTGCGAATTTCTTGATGCGCGGCCAGCAAGTTGCCTTCGACCCGATCGGCGATGAAGGCCAACGCCTCGCGTGGCGCGCTTTGTTGTTGACGCGCCAAGCGCTCCGCGATCCAGGCGGGTAATGCGTTTCGCTCGACCGATTCGATCTGCACGAACACCGCCGCCGACTGCAAGGGCTCGAACCACGCCGCGCGCTTCATCTCGCCATCGGGCCGAGGCAGCGCGACGAGCGTGAGCGTGGCGTCGTCATCGGTAGCGTTCGCCGCGCTCGCCGCCAAGGCTTGTAACGCGGCCGAGCCTTCCTTGCCTGGTTTACCGGTGGGAATGCGTAGTTCGACGATGCGGCGTTCCGCAAACAAGGAAAAACTCGTGCTCGCGGCGGTGAGTTGCGACCAATCGAAGCGCGCGTTCGTCACGGTTAACACCGTGCGCTCTGAATAGCCGGCTTGACGCGCGGCGTCGCGAATCGCGTCGCAGGCTTCGATCTGCAATAACGGTTCGCTGCTCGCCACCACGTACAAAGGCGCGAGCCGGCCCTTGCCCAGCGATGCGGCGAGATGGGGCGCGAGCGCCTCGCCGCGCAACATCACTTGCCGGGCTCCTTGACCACCGGAGTGGTCAACGCGTCGCCGGGCTCGACCGGGTCCACCTTGATCGCCGACAAGCGTCGCAAGATTTGCTGAACCATGTCGCTTTGCATGTCGCGGTAAAGCAAGGCTTCTTCCGACTCCTTTGCGAGCAACGCGTCTTCGTTGAACGAAATGTCGCGCGACAGCGAAATTTCCGTCGGTGGAATGTAATCGCGACCCTTGGCGTCGGTCACCTTAAAACTAAGCCGATAACGCAAGGTGTATTCACGCGCGCGGCCAGCGGAGTTGATGGATAACACTTCCTTGTCGCGCGATTCGCTCAACACATCCAGCCGCGCGTCGGCGTCCTTCGCATCGGTCACGATGCGCACATCGGTACCCGCGCGCAGATTGCGCCGCAATTCATACCCGAGGCTGGACGCTTCGGGCACGCCAAGAAAAATCGAGCGAAACGGAATGTCGGCGGAGCCACGTAATTTGAAGCCGCACGCGGTGGTGAGCGTGACCGTGGCGAGCGCGGCGAGCAGGGCGCGACGATGCTTCATGCCGCCACCACGAGGTTGACGAGTTTGCCGGGCACGACCACCACCTTCTTAAGCGTGTTGCCCGAGACGAATTTTTGTACATGCTCATCGGCCAACGCGGCTTGTTCGATAACGGTTTTATCGGCGTTTTTGGGCACGCGAATCTCACCGCGCAACTTGCCATTGACTTGCACGACCAGCGTGATTTCGTCTTGCTCCAACGCGCGCGGATCGACTCGTGGCCAGGGCGCGTCAAGCAATTCGCCATACACGGCCGAGTAACCCAAGTCGTTCCACAACGCATGCGCGATATGCGGCGCGACTGGGTACAGCACGCGCAACAAAATGCTTAAGGTTTCGCGCAAGGTCTCCACCGTGGGCGCGAGCCCGTCGTCCGCTTCGGGCAAGGCCGCGTCTTCCAAGGCGTTAAGCATCTTCATGCACGCGGACACGACGGTGTTGTATTGCAAGCGGTCGTAGTCGGACGTGGCTTGTTGCAGCGTAAGGTGGATCTGGCGGCGCACGGCCTTATGTTGCGCGGGCAGCAGGGTGGGGTCGTAAGTCCACGAGTCGGCGAGCAATGGACGCTTGGCTTGCATGAACGTCCATAAGCGTTTCAGGAAGCGATGCGCGCCATCCACGCCCGAATCGGACCACGCCGCGCTTTGATCGGGCGGCCCGGCGAACATCGTGAACAAGCGCGCGGTATCGGCGCCGTATTTGCTGATGATGGTGCGTGGTTCAACCACGTTGTTCTTCGACTTCGACATTTTCTCAATGCCGCCAAGCATCACCGGTTGGCCGTCATCCTTCGCGACCGCGCCAATGGGTTTGCCCTTGTCGTCAAAGCGCAATTCCACTTCGTTGGGATAGAACCAGCGCTTCTTGCCGCTCGCGTCCTCGCGATAAAAGCATTCGTTCAGCAGCATGCCTTGCGTGAACAAGCGCGTGAATGGTTCGGAGAATTTGACGAGGTTTAAGTCGCGCATCACGCGCGTCCAAAACCGCGCGTAGAGCAAATGCAGCACCGCGTGCTCGATACCGCCGATGTATTGGTCCATCGGCATCCAGTAATCGTTGCGCGCATCGACCATGGCATCGGCCGCGTCGGGGCAGCAATAGCGCATGTAGTACCACGATGAATCGACGAAGGTGTCCATCGTGTCGGTTTCGCGGCGCGCGGGTTTGCCGCACTTAGGACAGGTGCACTTCAAGAAGCGCTCGTCCTTCGTGAGCGGGTTGCCGCTGCCGTCGGGGACTAAGTCGGTGGGTAGGAGCACCGGCAGATCTTTATCGGGCACGGGTACATCGCCGCAGGTGTCGCAATGAATGATGGGGATCGGCGTGCCCCAATACCGTTGGCGGCTAATGCCCCAATCGCGCAGTCGATAGGTGGTTTGCTTCTCGCCCAAGCCGCGCGCGTTAAGGTCGGCGGCGATGGCGTTCACCGCGTCGCGATAACCCAGTCCGTCGTACTTGCCCGAGTTCACGCAACGGCCGCGCTCTTTATCGGCATACCACTCGGCCCACGCGTCGGTACTAAAGGATTCGCCTTCGACGGCGATGACTTGCTTGATCGGCAAGCCGTATTTCTTCGCGAATGCGAAATCGCGCTCGTCGTGCGCGGGCACGCCCATGACCGCGCCTTCGCCATAGCCCATCAATACGTAATTGCCGACCCACACCTCAACGCGTTCACCGCTTAGGGGATGTTCAACATACAAACCGGTGGGCACGCCTTTTTTCTCGAGCGTGGCGATCTCGGCTTCGGAGACGCCGCCTTTCTTGCATTCTTCGACGAAGGCCGCGACGCGTGCATCGCGCTCGGCCGCATACGTGGCGAGCGGATGCTCGGCCGCGACCGCGACGAAGGTCACGCCCATGATGGTGTCGGCCCGCGTGGTGAAAACGCGCAAGAGCTTTTTCTCGCCCGCAAGCTCGTAGGGGAAACCAAAGTTCACGCCTTCGCTCTTGCCGATCCAATTGCGTTGCATGGCGCGTACTTGGTCGGGCCAATGTTCGAGGCCGTCGATGGCGGTCAGCAACTCCTCGGCGTATTGCGTGATGCCTAAGTAATAGCCGGGAATCTCGCGCTTTTCGACGATGGCGCCGGAACGCCAACCCCGGCCGTCGATGACTTGTTCGTTGGCGAGCACGGTGTTGTCGACCGGGTCCCAATTCACGACCTGCGTTTTTTTAAACGCGATGCCGCGTTCGAGCATGCGCAAGAACAGCCATTGGTTCCATTTGTAGTAGGTCGGATCGCACGTCGCGACTTCGCGCGACCAATCGATCGACAAGCCCAAGGGCTGCATCTGCGCCTTCATGTCGTCGATGTTGGCGTAGGTCCATTGCGCGGGCGCGACCTTCTTATCGATCGCGGCGTTCTCGGCGGGCAGGCCGAACGCGTCCCAGCCCATGGGCATCAAGACGTTGTAGCCCTTCATGCGCATGTAGCGCGCCATCACGTCGTTGATGGTGTAGTTGCGCACATGGCCCATGTGCAGCTTGCCGCTCGGGTACGGCAGCATCGAGCAGGCGTAGAACTTCGGGCGATCGTCGCGCTCGACGACGCGATAGGCATCGATCGCCGACCAATGCGCTTGTGCGGCGGATTCCACTTCCGCGGGAACGTATTTGTTGTCTTGCATGGGCGTGAGGGTGTGCGGTGCTAAGAGGCGTGGCGCATGGCACGCGCCGAACGCGAAGTAGGGCCGGGGATTCTAGCGCTTGGGCGTTTTACCCTTGGGCGCGACTCGCGGAACTTAGAATTCCCGCGCGTACGTGGTCGCATGCGCGTTCCTTAACCCGTCCTTTTGTTGAAAGTTCTTCGTGAATATCACGCCTTCTTCTTTCTTCTCGCGCTTGCCGTGCTTTTCCATGCCTCAAGCGTTGAACGACGAGCCGATTCAATCGTCGGCTTCGTCGTCGATCGCGCACTCGCCGGCCTTGGTCGATGAGATTTTGCGGCCGGTGAGAAGCGGCGATAACGACTCGATCAATCGCACTCTTCAGTCGATGTCGGGCGGGCATTCTTCAACCGACATTCAAGGCGCGGTGCGCCAAGCGCGCATCGCGCTGGCCGACAAATTCGGCGAGGTGCTGCGCTTGAACAATATTCACCCCGACGATCCCGTGTGCTTGGTATTCGACTCCGCGGGCGATTGCGTTCAAGAAAGCGTGTTGATCGAGTACGCGTCGAAGGTTCATGGCATCAAGGTCGGGCGCGCGATGGTGTGCGATGTTGGGTTTAGCGAGGAGGCGCGCGATCGCCTCTCAAACCTCTCGATGTACGCGGAGCTCGTGCCTGGGCGCAACCAATTAGGCAATCTACTAGCGGCGTTGGACAGTACGCACAAGATCGTACTGAGCTCGCTCTTTCATCAAACGCAGTTCACCTACGAAAGCGAAAGCGAGCGGCGGCAATTGGTCGAGATCAATAAAGCGGCCGAGCAACGCTTGGCGCTACTCGCGCAACCGTATGGTTTGTTCTTCGACTCGACAGCGTTCGAGACCGCCTATAAAAACGCGTTTCAAACCAACGATGGTCTCGTGGTGAACATGAGCGAGAGACTTCAACGCCTCCGCGGTATCGACGCGTGAGTTATCGGTATGGGTCGCCGGTTATTGAATCGATACCGATGAGCGAAATGCATAAACGCACCCTCTACGTTTCAAGGTTTAGTGACCGCGACTAGTGATATCGTCGCGCCCGTTGGTGCCTGGCTGGCGCATCGTTGCTGGTCAGGGTAAACGGGAAGCAGGAGGGGGCGGTGTGTTCAGACCCCGCCGCCTAACCTGCGCTGCCCCCGCAACGGTAAGCGAACGGCATTCGATTGGTTGAAGTAGCTCGATTGCCCGCGCCTGCGTTTTCATTCGCCACTGGAACGATGGTTGTTCTGGGAAGGCCGCAGGCGTTGTTTCGCTAGCCCGGATACCGGCCAACGGGGGGTGCGATCAACCACGGTTGAACGCACCGTGATGCGCGCTCTTGCGGGGAAGCGGGAGCGCCGATCGTTTGGTTGGTTCCTCATTCATGCGTATTTCGTTTCGTCGCGAGTCAAGGCCTCGCGCGGGCTCGTCATGCCTGGTTTCGTCCTTATTTCTTGCATTGTTGTCTAGCGCGGCCGCGCATGCTCAGTCGACTGGGCTTAATCGCGTGGTGGTCACCGCCACGCGCACACCCGTCAGCGCGGACGACCAGATCGCCGAAGTCACGGTGATCAATCGCGAGCAGCTTGACCGGATCGAAGGTCGCACGCTGGTCGAGGTGCTGGCTCTACAACCCGGCGTGCAATTTACGAGCAATGGCGGTATGGGTAAGTCGAGCGGATTGTTCATTCGGGGGTTGGAAGCGCGTCATACCCTGCTGTTGGTGGATGGCGTGCGAGTGGGTTCGGCTACGTTGGGCACGCCATCGCTCGATAACTTACCGCTGGAGTCGATCGAGCGCATCGAGATCGTGCGCGGTCCGCTGTCGGGCTTGTATGGCAGCGACGCGGTGGGCGGCGTGGTGCAAATCTTCACGCGTCGCGGCACGAACGGGTTCGCGCCGAATGCAAAGGTAGCGGTGGGCTCGCACGAGTACGCGCAAGGCGCGGCCGGCGTGGCGTTTGGCCAAGGCGTGTTCGATGGCGCGGTACAAGTGCAGCGCACGTATACGACGGGGTTTTCGGCGACGCGTCCGGGGGCTTCGTTTGGCAGTTACAACCCCGACAACGATGGTTTCGGTCAAACCGCCGGCAGCGTGCGCGGCGGAGTGGCATTCGGAACATGGCGGCTCGACGCGCTCGCGCTCGATGCGGTGGGCAAGAGCCGGTACGACGACGGCCCAGGTGCCGACGCGCGCTCGCGTCTGCGCAATAGCGTTCAGTCGTTCACGCTGGCCGGCCCCGTTCTGCCGCGTTGGAACACGACCTTGCGCGCGGGTCGCTCGCGCGATGCTTATGACACCTTGAGCAGCGCGAGTGCGTTCGCCACCTTGGGGCAAATCGAGACGGTGCAAAAGCAGTACTCGTGGGAAAACATCGTCGCCACTCCGCTAGGCACCGCGCTCGGTCTGATCGAGCGCATCGAGCAAGACGTGTCTCGGCCCGAAACGCCGTACGACGTGAGCGACCGCACGATCGACGCCGTCGCGCTGGGATTGAATGGCGCGGCCGGCGCGCACGCTTGGCAAGGCAGCCTGCGTCACGACAGCAACTCTCAATTTGGCGATCAAACCACCGGCGCGGCCGGATACAGCTATGCGTTCGCGCCCGCGTGGCGCGCCGGGGTGTCGTACGGCACGAGCTTCGTCGCGCCAAGCTTTAATCAGTTGTATTACCCGGGGTTTGGCAATCCCAATTTATTGCCTGAGGAGGGCAAGCACACGGAGCTGAGCCTGGCTTGGGCCACCGGCGGGCACGCGGTTCGCGCCGCGTGGTTCGACCACCGTATTCGTGGCTACATCACGAGCGGCCCGTCGCCCACCAACGTGCCGCGCACGCATATCGATGGCGTGAGCCTGAGTTACGAGGGACGGATCAAGGCGCTCATGCTCGGTGCGTCGTTCGACGCGATCGACCCGCGTAACGCCACCGAAGGCAGCGTTAACAACAATAAGCAATTGCCGCGTCGCGCGCGTCGCATCGGCCGTCTGCTGGCTGATTGGGACGCCGGCGCATGGAGCGTGGGCGCGACGCTCGCGGGTTATTCGGGGCGGTACGACGACAGTGCCAATACGCGCCACCTAAGCGGCTACACCACGGTGGACTTGCGCGCCGATTGGAAGCTTGCGCGCGATTGGACCTTAGGCGCGCGCCTGAACAACGTGACCGACCGCGATTACGAAACCGCCTTCGGTTACAACCAACCTCGCCGCGAGGCGTATTTGGTGTTGCGCTACGCGCTGCGGTGATGAACGCCTTCGCATCGCGCGAATTGATCCTGGGCGGCTGCCGCAGCGGTAAATCGCGCGCGGCGGAAACGCGGGCGATGGATTGGTTGAACCACGACGCGCACGAGGCCGTGCTCATCGCCACCGCGCAGGCGGGTGACGATGAAATGGCCGAGCGCATCGCGCGGCATCGCGCCGATCGCTTGCGCCGCGTGCCGCGCCTTGCGACGGTGGAAGAGCCGATCGAACTCGCGGGGGCAATCGCCACTCACTCCGCCGCGCATCGCCTGCTGGTGGTGGACTGCCTAACCTTATGGCTCACGCAGCACGCCATGCCCTTGCGCGCGGCGCCAGCGTCGCCCGAACGGCTTGAAGCACTCACCGCCGAGTTGGCGCATGCCGTCGAAGATGCCAAGGGGCCGATCGTGCTGGTCTCCAACGAAATCGGCTTGGGTCTCATGCCCATGAGCCGCGAAACGCGCGCCTTCGTCGACGCGCTTGGCCGCTTGCATCAATCGCTGACCCAGGTGTGCCATCGCGTCACCTTCATGGTGGCGGGCTGCGAATGGCAAGTGAAGGACAACGCCTGATGAGCCTGCGCCATCGCATTCGGTTACTGGTGCTTGCGATCGTGTCGGGCATCGCGTCTGCAAGCCTCGCTACGCCTAGCGATGCGCGGGTGGTTCGCGACGATCGCGGCCGCGCGCACACCTTCGCGCACGCGCCGCGTCGCATCGTCAGCCTCTTGCCTTCGTTGACCGAGTCGGTCTGCGTCTTAGGCGCCTGCGATCGTTTGGTGGGTGTCGATCGGTACTCGAACTGGCCCGCAAGCGTCGCCGCCTTGCCCAAGCTCGGCGGACTGGACGACGCGCAGTTGGAGCGCATCGCCGCGCTCAAGCCCGATGTCGTGCTCGCGGGCGCCTCGTCGCGCGTGATCGATCGGCTCGACGCATTGGGCATCGCCGTCTTCGTGTTGGAAGCCAAAACGCTCGATGATGTCCGCCGTTCGCTTCTCACGCTCGCGCGCGTGGTGGGCGACGAGGGCGCGGGCATCGCCGCATGGGCCGCGATGGAGGCCGATATGGCCAAGGCGGCGGCGTGCGTTCCGCCGGCGCTAAAAAACGCGCGCGTGTATTTCGAGGTCTCGGCCTCGCCGCACGCGGCCAGCGCGGGGTCGTTCATCGGCGAAACCCTCGCGCGCTTAGGACTTGGCAACGCCGTGCCTGCGGCGCTTGGGCCATTTCCTAAGTTGAACCCGGAATACATCGTGCGCGCTCGGCCCGACATCGTCATGGCCGCGCAGCGCAATCTCGCCGAGATGCCCGCGCGCCCCGGATGGGCCGAGATGCGTGCCTTGCGCGAAGGCCGCGCCTGCGGCTTTACCTCCGAGCAGTACGACATGCTGGTGCGCCCCGGCCCACGCTTGCGCGACGCGGTGCGTGTCGTGGCCGATTGCTTGACCACCTTGCCCACGTCCGCCGCGCCATGAAAAGTCTCACCCCATCGCGATTGGCGTGGATGCTGGCGGCCACCACGCTTGGCGTATTGGTGCTAGCGCTCTCCGCCGGACCCGATGGATGGTCGTTCGCGCTTGGGGAAGACGCATGGTTAATCAGCCAAATTCGCGCGCCGCGCGCCATCGGCGCTTGGGTCGCGGGCGCCTTGCTCGGCTTGGCGGGCGCCATCGCGCAAGGCGTGTTTCGCAATCCCTTGGCCGATCCATATTTGCTGGGTTCCGCCGCCGGCGCCGGGCTGGGTTTGGTGCTCGCGCTCGCGGCGGGGGGGCTTGCCGGTGCGCCGTTCATGCTGGCCTCCGTGAGCGCATGGGCGCGGTTGGGACTCGTGGGCGCCGCGTTCGCGGGCGCGCTGCTAGGCGTGGGGCTCACGCTGGTGTTGGCGCGCGGCGCCGCGCGGCCCACGGTGCTGTTGTTGGCCGGCGTGGTGGTGGGCGTGGTGCTCTCGGCGCTGGCCGACTTGGTCATGCTCGTCTCGCCCGAGGCCTTGCGTGGCAAGCAAGCGTTTCTTCTCGGCACCACGAGTTTTTTGAGTTGGAACGGCGTGACGGCGCTCGCGATTGTGTTGGCGCTCGCCTTGCCGTTGGCCGTCGCGCTCGGCCGCGCGATCGACGCCTTGGCTCTGGGCGAGGCTAGCGCCGCAAGTCTCGGCGTGCCGGTGCCGGTGGTGCGCCTTGCGCTCGTGGCCTTGATGGCTTTGTGCACCGCTTGCGCGGTCGCGCATGGCGGGTTGATCGCCTTCGTCGGATTGGTGTCGTCGCATCTCGTGAGGCGTTGCGTGGTGACGACCCATCGCGCGCACTTGATGCTCGCCACGCTCGCGGGCGGGGCATTGCTGGCGAGTGCCGACCTCGCGGCACGCGTGGTCATCGCGCCGCAAGAGCTGCCGGTGGGCGTGCTAACGGCCATTCTCGGCGGCGGATACCTCACCTGGTTGTTGCGACGGAGAACGGCGCCATGAATGCCGCCGTCGTCGCCCGATCAACCTCCGCGCTCGCGGATCGCGTGGACGAACGCGACGCGCCTCGTCAGGCCGCGTTGAGCGCGCATTGCCTAGTGCGTGAATTCAAGGGGCGGCGCGTGGTCGACGAGGTTTCGCTCACCCTGCATCACGGCGAGTACACCGCCATCGTCGGGCCAAACGGCGCGGGCAAAAGCACCTTGCTGTCGATGCTCGCGGGCGTCGCGCGCGCCGACGCGGGCGAGGTGCGGCTCGCGCATCGGCCGATGCATGCCTGGTCGTCACGTGAACGCGCGCGACGCGTGGCTTGGCTTGCGCAACAGAGCGATGCGGGCGGTGAACTCGCGGCGCGCGACATCGTGCGGCTTGGCCGCTTGCCGCGTCACGGCTTGTTTGGGGCGTACGACGCGCGCGACGAGGCCGAGGTCGAGGCCGCGATGGCCGAGACCGAATGCGCGGCGTTCGCCTCGCGCCGCTTAAACGAATTGTCTGGCGGCGAACGCCAGCGCGTGTTGCTCGCGCGCGCGCTCGCGGTGCGCGCGTCGGTGTTGTTGCTAGACGAACCCACCACGCATCTGGACGTGCCGCATCAACGCGCGCTCGCCCGAAGCCTTGTCGCGCAAGCGCGGCGAGGCGTGGCGGTCGTCGCCGTGTTGCACGACCTCACGCTTGCCTTGGCGGCCGATCGCGTCGTGGTCATGCGCCTAGGCCGCGTGTGCGCCGACGGGCCGCCGGCCGATGCGTCGGTGCGCGCCGCGCTCGTCGCCGCGTTCGACGACGCCATCTCGATCCAACCCGTCACCGTCGACGGGCACGAACGCTTCGTCGCCGTCGCGCGCCTGTCGTGAACGAGTGAATGAATCCCCTTGAACCTTTAAGGAGCCGATCATCATGGAAATCGAAAGTCCTCCCACCGAACGAAGCCACGCCAAGCCCGAGGGCGAACGCCGCGGGCTTGTCATCGTCCACACCGGCGATGGCAAGGGCAAAAGCACCGCCGCCTTCGGCTTGGCGCTGCGCGCCCATGGCCGTGGCAAGCCGGTGAAGATTTATCAATTCATGAAGGTGCCCAGCGCGCGGTTCGGCGAGCACCGCATGTTCGAACAACTCGGTTTGCCCATCGAAGGACTGGGCGACGGCTTTAGCTGGAAAAGCCGCGACCTCGAACATTCCGCGCAACTCGCGCGCGACGGGTGGGCTCGCGCCGAAGCCACCATCCTCGCGGGCGAGCATTTTCTTGTCGTGCTCGACGAGATCACCTATCCCTTGCGCTATGGCTGGCTGCCGCTCGCGCCGGTGCTCGGCGCGCTGCGTCGGCGCCCGCCGCATGTCCATGTCGTGCTGACCGGGCGCAACGCGCCGGCCGAACTCGTGGCGGTCGCCGACACGGTGACGGAGATGTCCTTGGTCAAGCATCACTTCAACGCCGGTGTTCCCGCGCAGCGCGGCATCGAGGATTGATGCCGATGCCGTTTGTTATAGGCCCTGCATGACGGCGTTCGAGGCTGCTGGTGTTGTCGTCTTCGCGTGGTGTATCGACCATGCGTGCGGCGAGCCATCGGCGCGGTTTCATCCGGTCGTATGGATGGGCGGCTACCTTCGACGCGCGGGGCATCGCCTGCCAGCGCTCGCGCCCCGGTGGGCCCTGGTGGGCGGCGCGCTGGCGTGGAGTGTTGGCGCGGCGTTGGTCGTGGCGATCGCATGCTTGATCGAAGTCGGCCTCACGCACGTGCTCGCGCCCTTGGCCGACGCGGCGCGCGTTACGCTGACGATTCTCTTGCTTGGCCTCGTGCTTAAGCCAATGTTCGCGTGGCGCATGTTGCGCGACGAGGTGCTCGCGGTGGAGCGCGCGCTCGACATCGATCTCGCCGCCGCGAGCCAACGTTTGTCGCGGCTAGTAAGCCGAGACGTCCATGCGCTTGGCGAGACCGATATTCGCGAGGCGGCGATCGAAACCCTGGCCGAGAACTTGAACGACTCCGTGATCGCGCCTTTGTGGTGGTTCGCGATCGCCGGACTGCCGGGCGCGGCGTTGTACCGATTCGCCAATACCGCCGACGCGATGTGGGGCTATCGCGGACGTTGGGAGTGGGCGGGGAAGTGGGCGGCCCGCGCCGACGATGTGTTGTCGTGGATTCCCGCGCGCCTGACCGCCGGTGCGTTGTTGGTGCTGTCGCCTCGCCATTGGCCCGCTTGCGCGCGCGAGGCCAAGCGCACGCCATCGCCCAACGGCGGCTGGCCGATGAGCGCCGTCGCGCTCGCGCTCGGCATACGCCTAACTAAGCCCGGCGTGTATGCGTTGAATGCCAATGCGCGGTCGCCCCGGCAAGGCGATGTCGCCGCCGCCGTGCGTCTAGCGCGTCGCGCGGCGGGCATCGCGGTCGTGATGCTGACAATCCTCGCCGCCGCGCGCGCGAGCCTGTAGCCGATGCCGCTCGCCACTACCGCTTGGCTGATGCCCGAGGCGATCGCGGTTACGCATGGCGGCCCCGACGCGACGGGCGCGGCGCGTTTTGATTTTTCCGTCAACGCCAACGCGGCCGGGCCCATCGAGGTGGTCGCGCAAGCGGTCGGTCGCGCGGACCGATCGCGGTATCCCGATCCGTCGTATCGCGCGCTGCGGCTTGGCTTGGCGAACTGGCATGGCGTGGATGTCGAGCGCGTCGCCGTCGTGGCAAGCGCCAGTGAATTCATCGATCGATTCACCCGGCTCGCGGCAGCGTGGCGGGGCGTGCGGCGCGTGTGCGTTCCGTCGCCTGGCTATGGCGATTACGCGGCGGCGGCGCGGCGTGCCGGGCTCGTGGTCGCGTCTTCAAGCCCGGCGACGACCGAGGCCGATCTGGCGTGGATCAACGACCCTGCTTCGCCTTCGGGCACCACCATGGGCGAGACGTTGAACGACGCGCTGACGCGCGCCCACCGCGTCGGCGCGGTCGTGGCGCTTGATCTCGCGTATCAACCCTTGCGGTTCGACGCGCATGCGTTGCCAACGAGTGCCGAGACCGCATGGCAATCTTGGTCGCCTAACAAAGCGTGCGGCATGCCGGGCGTGCGCGGCGCCTACGTGATCGCGCCCGTGGGCGCCGACGCGGTCTGCGCGGCGTTTCGCGCGCATGCGCCGTCATGGCTCATTGGCGCCGATGGCGTCGCGATGCTCGAAGCGTTCGCAACCTCCACGGCGCACGAACAACTCGCACGGCAACGCATGGTGTTGCGCGAATGGCGCGATGAACTCGCCACGATCCTTAAGCGGTTCGATTGGGATGTGCATCTTCAAGCAAGCGTGACGCCGTTCTTTGTCGCGCGGCCGCCCGTGGGGTTCAATGCGCAAGCCCTGCGCGCGTTCGGTATTCGCGCGCGCGATACCGCCAGCATGGGTTTGCCGGGCTACTTTCGTTGGTCGGCGCAACCGCCCGTGGCGCTTGCGGCCTTGGCTAATGCTCTTGGGAAAAAGATGCGATGAACGCACGCGTGGTCATGGTGCTGGGATGCACGAGCGGCGCCGGAAAAAGCTGGATCGCGACCGCGCTATGCCGTTGGTACGCGCGGCGCGGCTGGCGCGTGCGCCCGTTCAAGGCGCAAAACATGAGCAATCACGCGCGCGTGGTGGACTTAGGCGATGGTGGCGTTGGCGAGATCGGCAGCGCGCAGTACTTCCAAGCGCTCGCGGCGCAAACCACGCCCGACGTGCGCATGAACCCCGTCTTGCTCAAGCCCGAGGCCGACACGCGCAGCCAAGTCATCGTCATGGGTCGCGTGCGGCACGACTTGGCCGACGTGCCGTGGCGCGAACGCAGCCCGTTGCTGTGGGCCGAAGCGCACGCCGCGCTCGAATCCCTTTTAGCCGATACCGATGTGTTGATCATCGAGGGCGCCGGTTCGCCCGCCGAGATCAACCTCGCGGCCGACGATTACGTGAACACGCGCACCGCGCTGGCCGCCAACGCGCGGTGCTTGCTGGTGGCCGACATCGATCGCGGAGGCGCCTTCGCGCATTTGTACGGCACGCACGCGCTAATGGACGCGCGCGTGCGCGAGCGCGTCGAAGGTTTCGTGCTCAACCGGTTTCGGGGCGACGCAAGCTTG
>DASTRU010000251.1:0-9765 GCA_035761045.1 Burkholderiaceae bacterium
ACGGACAAAGCCTGGCGTGCCGGAAGTCGCAAGAATCGGATCGTTGGATAAAGGCATGATCGGCCGATCATACGCGGCAAACTCAATGCCGATCATCACGGCACCAAGCACGCCCCATCAACGACTAATCTCTGAATTAGTCGGATGCGCGGGCTTGCGTTTCGTCCGCTCTTTTTCTTGATTACGACGCGCTTCTTCGGCCAAGCGCTTACGCTCGTCTTCGGGAAGCTGCTGGTACTGCTCCCACGCGCGTTGGCGTTGATCGGGAGGCGTTTTCTTGAGCTCGCGGTAATTGCGGCGCGCTTCTTGGCGCTCTTTGGGGCTCATGGCGGCCCAATCCCGCATGCGTTGCTGAACCCGCTCGCGTTCGGCCGGCTGCATATTCGGCATGCGTGCCGAGATTTCGAGCCACTTACGCTTACGCTCGGCATCCAAGCCATCCCAATCGTTTTGCAATGGCGCGAGTGCTTGCCGTTGCGCGGGCGTTAACTCGCTCCATGTTGGGCGAGCAGTGGCGGTGGGTGCCGGGCCGCTCCGGGCATATGTTGTTTGCGGCGAGGAAATAAAAATCGCCGCCCCGAAAAACGCGAAAGCGGCGATCACGCGGCGAAGTAGCACGCTACTTTTCCTCATTCTTTAGGAATTTAAGAAAACCAGGGTCGACGTTGGCATCGATGGGCAGATCGTCGGAAAGAATCATCGTGTCGATTTCCGCGATTTCCGCGATCGAGCGCGCAAAGTTCCACTCATGAATCACGAAAATTCCGGCGGCCGCGACGAGTAAGGAGGCCAGGAGCGCGCCACGTACTTTCCACGGCCCGCGTTCGCGAGTGCTGCTGGCGACCGTGGCGGGAACCAGCGCCAACAACGGATCTCCTTCGCGATGTCGCCCAAGCGCTACCGACCGAGCGGCCGAAAGACGCTGCACGGTACGAGGCGGTAAGTCGTTCGTGCCGTGGTTGAGCACCTGCCGCACGCGGTAGCCGAATGCGTCGATGGATTCTTCTGTGCGATTGCGATTCATAGCTTGATGCCCTTTGCCTTGAGCGCTTGGGCTAATGCATGCGTAGCCCGCGAGCAATGGGTTTTGACGCTGCCTTCCGAGCACCCCATTAGCGCGGCGGTTTCCGCAACGTCCAATTCCTCCCAGTAACGCAGCAAGAACGCTTCACGTTGACGTGTTGGAAGCTTAGAAATTTCCGCGTCGATCAAAGTGAGCGTTTCTTGACGCGTGACTTTGTCCGCGGCGCTTTCCGATTGCATGGACCCGGGCTCGGCTTCCAAAGTTTCCAGGATGTCCAGCTCTTCGCCGTCGTCGTCCTTGCCGAACGCGGAGAACAGCGTCACCCACATCGAGCGGACTTTTTGCCGCCGAAAATGGTCGTGAATGGTGTTTTGCAGAATGCGCTGGAACAGCAGTGGTAATTCGGCCGCCGGCTTGTCGCCGTATTTTTCGGCTAGTTTGACCATGGCGTCCTGCACGATGTCGAGCGCGTTTTCTTCATCACGCACCGCGAACATCGCTGTCTTGAACGCGCGCCGTTCGACGCCTTCTAGGAAATCCGAAAGTTCTCGCCGAGTTGCCATGAGAAGCCGGTAAAGCCGGCGTTAAATCCGAGCATCGAGCCCAAAGTCACGAGGAAAACAGCGCGAAGCCGTTTCGCAAAATGGCGCGAGTCTAGCAAAGCACTCGCTTATTTCACGTGAGGTTTGACCCTGTTAGTGCATCGCATTAGACTCTTGGCCCTCGCGACAACTCGTCGCGGACTGTCTTTTCGCGGTTGCCGCCATCTCGTAGCGCCACTTAAAGACGCGTCTCCAAACCCACGCTCACAAGGCCGGGGGAGGAAGCCCAATCAATCTGCTATGCACCTTGAAAGGACTTTGCATGGACGCGTTCAGACCGGAAGTTCTGAAGCCTTCCACGAAGGAATACACAGGAGCGGAGATCGTCTGCCGCTGTCTCGCCGAAGAGGGCGTTGAGCACGTGTTCGGGTATCCGGGCGGTGCGGTCCTCTACATCTACGACGAAATTTTCAAGCAAGACAAGTTCCAGCACATTTTGGTCCGGCACGAGCAGGCGGCCATTCATGCGGCGGATGCGTATTCGCGTTCAAGTCGCAAGATTGGCGTGGCCATCGTGACCTCGGGTCCGGGCGTGACCAACGCGGTGACGGGGCTGGCGACCGCGTACATGGACTCGATCCCAATGGTCGTGATTTCCGGACAAGTCCCGAGTCACGCCATTGGTCAAGACGCTTTCCAAGAATGCGATGCGGTCGGCATTACGCGCCCGTGCGTGAAGCACAACATTCTCGTGAAGGACGTGAACGATCTCGCGCCAGCGTTGCGCAAGGCGTTTCACATCGCCAAGACCGGGCGACCAGGGCCAGTGCTTGTCGACATTCCGAAGGACATCACGATTGCCAAGGCGCGATTTGAGTATCCCGAGAAAGTCGACATGCGTTCGTACAACCCCGCAGGCAAGGGTCATCTCGGTCAAATAAAGAAGGCGGTGGCGCTGCTGCTAAACGCCGAGCGACCGATGATTTACACCGGTGGCGGCGTCATCCTTGCCGACGCGGCGCCGCAATTGAACAAGCTCGTCGATCTGCTGGGTTTCCCGTGCACGAACACGTTGATGGGCCTTGGTGGTTATCGCGCGAGCGACCGCAAGTTTGTCGGCATGCTCGGCATGCACGGCACCTACGAAGCCAATATGGCGATGCAAAACAGCGATGTGCTGTTAGCCATCGGCGCGCGGTTTGACGACCGCGTGATTGGCAACCCGAAGCATTTCGCGCAAGTCGATCGCCGCATCATCCATATCGATATCGATCCGAGCTCGATCTCCAAGCGCGTGAAGGTCGACGTGCCGATCGTCGGCAATCTGTACGACGTGCTCGAAGACTTGATTCAACTGATCGAGCAAGCGATTCAAGGCGGTACCAAGCCGAACGCTAAAGTCGCCGATTGGCTCAAGCAGATCGAGGAATGGCGCAAGGTCGAGTGCTTGAAGTACAAGACCAGCGATGTCGTGATCAAGCCGCAATCGGTGGTGGAAGCGGTGTGGCGGGTGACGAATGGCGACGCCTTCATTACGTCGGACGTCGGCCAGCATCAAATGTGGGCCGCGCAGTACTACCGCTTCGATAAGCCGCGTCGTTGGATTAACTCCGGCGGCTTGGGAACGATGGGCGTCGGTTTGCCGTATGCGATGGGCGTGCAAATGGCTAATCCGGATGCGACGGTCGCGTGCATCACGGGCGAGGCGAGCATTCAGATGTGCATTCAAGAGCTCAGCACCTGCAAGCAATACCGCTTGAGTCCGAAGATCATCAACCTCAACAACCGTTATCTCGGCATGGTTCGCCAATGGCAGCAGATCGATTACGGCTCGCGCTACAGCGAGTCGTATATGGACGCGTTGCCGGATTTCGTGAGGCTTGCCGAAGCCTATGGTCACGTCGGCATGAAGATCGAAAAACCAGCCGATGTTGAGCCCGCGTTGCGTGAAGCCTTCGGTAAATACAAAGACCGTTTGGTGTTCATGGACTTCATTACCGATCAAACCGAAAACGTGTGGCCGATGGTGAAGGCCGGCAAGGGTTTGACGGAAATGCTGCTCGGGTCCGAGGAGTTATAGGGAAGGCGGGTGACGGCGCGATTTGACGATCGCGCCGTGCTTGCACAGGCGCCGGCTCACAAGGCGGGCGCACGATAACGACAAATTTGGGGTTTCCATGCGTCACATAATTTCCGTACTGCTCGAAAACGAGCCGGGCGCGCTTTCGCGTGTCGTCGGTTTGTTCTCGGCACGTGGTTACAACATTGAATCGCTCACGGTCGCGCCAACCGAGGATGCAACGCTTTCGCGCATGACCATCGTCTCGATCGGCAATGACGACGTCATCGAGCAAATCACTAAGCATCTCAATCGTTTGATCGAAGTCGTCAAGGTGGTGGATTTGACCGACGGCGCGCATATCGAACGCGAACTTATGTTGATCAAGGTTCGTGCCGTGGGTAAGGAACGCGAGGAGATCAAGCGCACCGTCGATATCTTTCGCGGCCGCGTTATTGATGTAACCGACAAGAGTTACACGATCGAACTGACCGGCAATTTAACCAAGCTCGACGCGTTCATCGAAGCCATCGATCGCTCGGCGATTCTCGAAACCGTACGTACCGGCGCCAGCGGCATCGGTCGCGGCGAGCGCATTTTGCGCACCTGAGCTAAGCACTCTCTCATCCTCTTTATTCATTAATTACTTAGGAACGACCATGAAGGTCTATTACGACAAGGACGCTGATCTTTCGTTGATCAAGGGCAAGAACGTCACCATCGTGGGTTATGGCAGCCAGGGTCATGCGCATGCGCTCAACCTGCACGACAGCGGCGGCAAGGTCACCGTCGGTTTGCGCAAGGGCGGCGCGAGCTGGGGCAAGGCCGAGAAGGCGGGCTTGAAAGTAGCGGAAGTGGCCGCGGCGGTGAAGACGGCCGACGTCGTCATGATCCTGCTGCCCGACGAGCAGATCGCCGATGTATATCGCAACGACATCGAGCCCAACATCAAGCAAGGCGCGGCCTTGGCCTTCGCGCACGGTTTTAACGTGCATTACGGGCAAGTCGTGCCGCGCGAGGATCTCGACGTGATCATGGTCGCGCCCAAGGCGCCAGGTCACACCGTGCGCGGCACCTACGCGCAAGGTGGCGGCGTGCCGATGTTGATCGCCGTGCATGCCGATAAATCGGGCAGCGCGCGCGACATCGCGTTGAGCTATGCGGCGGCGATTGGCGGTGGCCGCGCCGGCATCATCGAAACCAACTTCCGCGAAGAAACCGAAACCGACTTGTTCGGCGAACAAGCGGTGTTGTGCGGTGGCGCGGTGGAGCTCATCAAGGCAGGTTTTGAAACCTTGGTTGAAGCTGGCTATGCGCCCGAGATGGCGTACTTCGAGTGCTTGCACGAGCTTAAGTTGATCGTCGATCTCATTTATGAAGGCGGCATCGCCAACATGAATTACTCGATCTCGAACAACGCCGAGTATGGCGAGTACGTGACGGGTCCTGAAGTCGTGACCGCGCAAACGAAGCTCGCGATGAAGAAAGCGCTCGAACGCATTCAAACGGGCGAATACGCAAAGAGCTTCATCCTTGAAAACAAGGCTGGCGCGCCGACCTTGACGAGCCGTCGTCGCCTCACCGCCGAGCATCCGATCGAACAAGTGGGCGAAAAGCTGCGCGCGATGATGCCGTGGATCAAGGCAAACAAATTAGTCGACAAGAGCCGCAACTAAAGGTTTTACGCATCATGTAAAAGCCGTCCGAAGTAAGTTTCGGACGGCTTTTTTCTTCTTAAAGTGGCCTCATTATTTAAAGGAGTCGAGATGAATAATTCCTTAGGCCGGTGGGTCGTTGCCTTAGTCGTTGCGGTACTAAGCGGTTCGGTGTTTGCGCATGACGACGCGTTGCCGGGCACCGTGGTGCAATTGCGCGCGCAGGCCGATGTCATGCTTGAAAACGATGAGGCGCAAATCATCATCTATGCGCAGGAACAAAACGCCGATCGCGCTATAGCTGCCAACGCAGTCAATACGAAGATGAAGGACGCGATCGCACGTATTAAAACTCTTGCGTCGAACGCCGTCGTGCGTTCATCGGGCTACAACACCATGCCAAGCTACGGACCACAATCCAACAAGATCGTGGCGTGGATGGTTCGCCAAGAATTCACCGTCACGACTAAAGAACTTAGTTCTGTCGATAAGCTCGTGGCGTCGGTGCAATCGCTCGTCAACATCGGCGCGGTGCAATTTAGTCCTTCGCAAGACACGTTACGCAAGGCGCAAGACGTGCTCGTCGACAAGGCGTTTAACGATTTGCGCATGCGCATCGCGCAAGTGGCGCGCAACTTAGGAAAAACACCGGCGGATGCGACGATCGAAGCGGTTGATTTTTCCGGTCATCCCGTATCGCCAGCGCCGAAGGTGATGATGTCGATGCGCAGTGCGCAAGCGGAAGTCGCGCCGCCGAGGTTTGAACCCGGGGACACGCAAAGCAGTCTTAGTTTTGATGCCCGCGTGCGATTCAAGTAGCACGACACTGCGTACCTAACTCCTTTAGATTGGAAGCTACAATCAGCGTATGAACTATCCGCATCCCATCATCGCGCGCGAAGGCTGGCGCTACATCGCATTAGCCGTTGTCGTCGCGTTCGCGACTCACTTCGTTCTTGGTTTTTGGATCGCCTTGCCGTTTTGGCTGATCGCTTTGTTCGTATTGCAGTTCTTTCGCGATCCGCCCCGACCCGTGCCCGCGCTTAATGACGTCGTGCTTTCGCCAGCCGATGGACGCATCGTGGCGGTTGAAACCGTTCGTGATCCTTATGTCGATCGCGAAGCGTTGAAAATCAGTGTCTTCATGAACGTTTTTAACGTTCATAGCAACCGATCGCCGGTCGATGGAAAGATTCGCGAGGTGCGTTATTTCCCAGGCAAATTCGTCAATGCCGATTTAGCCAAAGCCTCCTTGGAAAACGAACGCAATGCGTTGGTTATTGAAACGGCGAAAGGGCGCGTGATTTCATGCGTGCAAATTGCCGGGCTTATCGCGCGGCGCATTCTTTGCTATGTGAACGCAGGCGATGTGCTTGCGCGCGGTCAGCGATATGGATTTATTCGCTTTGGCTCGCGTGTCGATATTTATTTGCCTACCGACGCTCAACCACGTGTTGTGATCGGCGATAAAGTGCACGCCACGACCACCGTTCTTGCCCAATTTCCCGCATAACGAATGCCCTTTCATCGACGTCATAAATTACGCGGCAATATTTCCTCGGCGCGCACGGCGCTCGACGAGTACGGCCCGGCTGCGCGAACGGTGGCGCCGCGCCGTCGTGGCATTTATTTATTGCCTAATTTATTTACGACGGCGGCATTGTTTTGTGGGTTTTACGCCATCGTGCAGGCGATGAATCAGCAGTATTACCCGGCCGGCGTCGCGATCTTCGTGGCAATGGTGCTCGATTCGCTCGACGGCCGCGTCGCGCGCATGACCAATACACAAAGCGAGTTCGGCGCCGAGTACGACTCGCTATCCGACATGGTGAGCTTTGGCGCCGCCCCCGCCTTGGTTATCTATGAATGGGCATTGCGTGGCTTGGGTAAGTTGGGTTGGATCGCCGCGTTTATTTACGTGGCTGGCGCCGCGTTGCGGTTGGCGCGCTTCAACACCAATATCGCCGTCGTTGATAAACGGTTCTTTCAAGGGTTGCCTTCGCCGGCCGCCGCCGCTTTAGTCGCGGGGTTCGTCTGGGTACTTCACGATTACGGGGTTGAAGGACCGGATGTGCGATGGATTGCCTGGGCCATCACGGTGTACGCGGGCTTGACGATGGTGTCTAACGTTCCGTTCTACAGCTTCAAGGACGTGAATTTGCGCAAGAGCGTGCCGTTCATCGTGATCGTCGCCATCGCGCTCGTATTCGGCCTCGTGTCTTATGAGCCACCCACGGTGTTATTCGCGTTGTTTTGCGTGTATGGGCTATCGGGTTATGCGGTGTACACCTGGCGTGTCACCAAAGGGCAGCCGGTATCCATTATTTCGACCGAACCGGAGCCCGAAGTTGGGCACGGCGCTAAGCAACTTGATGACGATGCCGCGGGTCGTTAGTCGCATGGTTTAGACATGAATCGCGAACGCTTGCACATCGCGCGTATTGCACGGCCAAGACTCATCGGCTAGAGTCTGGCTCATGTCGTCGCACATTTCCCTCGCGATCTCCTTCTCGGCCCTGGCCCTGCTTACGCTCGGCCTCGCGCTTCTGCGCCCCGCGCGCAGATAAAACCCTTCCCCACAACCTGGCAGTTTCATGCCCCTCCAACGCGAGCGGTGGGGGTGGCGCGTTCGTTCACACGGAGATTCCCATGCCCGACCGATTAATTATTTTCGACACCACCTTACGCGATGGCGAGCAAAGTCCTGGCGCTTCGATGACGCGCGATGAAAAGCTGCGTATCGCCAAGCAGCTTGAACGTCTCAAGGTGGATGTGATCGAGGCGGGATTCGCGGCGAGTTCGAATGGCGACTTCGAAGCCATCCGCGCGATCGCGCAAACAATTAAGGAGTCGACGATTTGTTCGCTGTCGCGCGCGAACGATCGAGACATTTCTCGTGCCGCCGAAGCCATCGCGCCCGCGCCGCGCAAGCGTATTCATACGTTCATCGCGACATCGGCGTTGCACATGGAAAAGAAGTTGCGCATGACGCCCGACGAGGTTCACGAGCAAGCCAAGCGGGCCGTGCGATTCGCACGGAACTTAGTGGATGAAGTGGAGTTCTCGCCCGAGGATGGTTATCGCTCCGATCCCGACTTCTTGTGTCGCGTGCTTGAGAGCGTGATCAACGAAGGCGCGACGACGATCAATGTGCCCGATACCGTGGGCTACGCGGTGCCGGAGTTGTATGGCAACTTCATTCGCATGTTGCGCGAGCGCGTGCCTAATTCCGACAAGGCCATATGGAGCGTGCATTGCCATAACGACTTAGGAATGGCGGTGGCTAATTCCTTAGCCGGCGTGAAGATTGGCGGCGCGCGTCAGGTGGAATGCACGATCAACGGTTTGGGCGAACGCGCGGGGAATACCTCGTTGGAAGAAATCGTCATGGCGGTGCGTACGCGACGTGACCATTTCGGGCTTGACGTGGGCATCGAGACCTCGCAAATCGTGCCGGCTTCCAAGTTGGTGTCGAGCATCACTGGCTTCGTGGTGCAGCCGAACAAGGCGGTCGTGGGTGCTAACGCGTTCGCGCATGCGTCGGGTATTCATCAAGACGGCGTGCTCAAGGCGCGCGACACGTACGAAATCATGCGTGCCGAAGACGTGGGTTGGACGGCGAACAAAATCGTGCTGGGTAAGTTGTCCGGACGTAACGCATTTAAGCAACGCGTTTTGGAATTAGGCATTCCGGTTGAATCGGAATCCGAAATGAATGCGGCGTTTACTAAGTTCAAGGAACTTGCCGATCGCAAGAGCGAGATTTTTGACGAAGACATTCAATCGTTGTTCTTCGACGAAACCGTTACGCCGGCGCAAGAGCATTACCACTTCGTGTCCATCGCGCATCAAGCCGCGACGGGTGCGAAGCCACGCGCGAACATCGTATTTACCGCGGGTGGCGAACGCCAGTCGGCCGAAGGCGAGGGCAACGGCGTGGTGGACGCGAGCATCCGCGCGATTGAAGGCCATGTGCGGTCGGGCGCGGAGATGGTGTTGTATTCGGTGAACGCCATTTCTGGTGGCACCGACGCGCAAGGCGAGGTCACGGTGCGCTTGAGCAAGGCGGGGCGCATCGTCAACGGCGTGGGCGTGGACCCAGACATCGTCGCGGCGTCCGCGAAGGCGTACCTCGCGGCGCTGAATAAGCTTTACGACAAGACCGAGCGGATCAACCCGCAACGGTGACGCGAGACTGCGTGGGCGGATCGATTCATTCAATTCGCCCACGCGATGCAATCAACCTTACTGAATGTTGATTTGCAGCGGCTTCGGGGCGTCCTTTTTAGGCAGCGTAAGCGTGAGCAAGCCGTTTTCATATTTGGCCGACGCGCCTGCCGGATCAAGATCGACCGGCAATGCAAAGCTGCGCGCGTAATGCGTGGCGAAACGCTCGGAATGCAGCAATGCTTCGCCATCGTTGATTTCGCGTTCCACGCGCGCGGTGGCCTCGATCGACAAGCGCTTGCCCTCGATCTGCACCTT
>DASTRU010000252.1:0-6997 GCA_035761045.1 Burkholderiaceae bacterium
TGGTCGCTCGCTGGGCGATCTGGTCAAGCAGGAGATGGGCACGGTGCCCGGCATGATCGCGCTCTTTGGCGCGTTCATGATCATGATCATCATCCTCGCCGTGCTGGCGCTGATCGTGGTCAAGGCGTTGGCCGAATCGCCGTGGGGCACCTTCACCGTGGCGGCGACGATTCCTGTCGCGCTGTTCATGGGCATCTACGTGCGCTACATCCGCCCGGGCCGCATCGGCGAGGTCTCGATCATGGGTTTCGTGTTGTTGATGCTCGCCATCTACGGCGGCGACATCGTGCACAACAGCCCCACCCTCGCGCCGCTGTTCACCTTCGACGGCAAGGCCCTGACGTGGATGTTGATTGGCTATGGCTTCGTGGCCGCCGTGTTGCCGGTGTGGCTGCTGCTCGCGCCGCGCGACTATCTGTCCACCTTCTTGAAAATCGGCACGATCATCGCGCTGGCGATCGGCATCGTGCTCGTCGCGCCCAACCTCGAAATGCCGCCGATCACGCAATTCGCGGCCGGCAACGGTCCGGTGTGGGCGGGTAATTTGTTCCCCTTCCTGTTCATCACCATCGCGTGTGGCGCGGTGTCGGGCTTTCACGCGCTGATCTCCTCGGGCACCACGCCCAAGATGTTGGAGAACGAAACGCATGCCCGCTTCATCGGCTACGGCGGCATGTTGGCCGAGTCGTTCGTCGCGGTCATGGCCTTGGTCGCCGCGTCGGTCATCAACCCCGGCGTGTACTTCGCGATGAATAGCCCGGCCGCCCTCGTGGGTGGCACGCCCGAAACCGTCGCGGCCACGATCTCCACCTGGGGCTTCGTCATCACGCCCGACGTGCTCGTGCAAACCGCCAAGGACGTGGGCGAGAACACCATCCTCGCGCGCGCGGGCGGTGCGCCGACGCTGGCCGTGGGCATGGCGCACATCCTTCATCAAGCCATTGGCGGCGAAGGCATGATGGCCTTTTGGTATCACTTCGCGATCCTGTTCGAAGCCCTGTTCATCTTGACGGCGGTCGACGCCGGCACGCGCGCGGGCCGCTTCATGTTGCAAGACTTGCTCGGCGCTTTCGTACCCGCGTTCAAGCGTACCGAGTCGATCCCGGCCAACTTGTTCGCGACCGCCTTGTGCGTGGGCGCTTGGGGCTACTTCTTGTACCAAGGCGTGGTCGATCCGTTGGGCGGCATCAACACCTTGTGGCCTTTGTTTGGCATCGCCAACCAAATGCTCGCGGCCGTCGCGTTGTTGTTGTGCACCGTCGTGCTGTTCAAAATGAAGCGCGAGCGTTATGCGTGGGTCACCGTCGTGCCGTCGATCTGGTTGCTCGCTTGCACGCTCACCGCGGGCTGGCAAAAGATTTTCTCGTCCGATCCCAAGGTTGGCTTCCTGGCCAACGCCGACCGGTATGCCGACGCGATCGCCCAAGGCAAGCTGCTCGCGCCCGCCAAGACGGTGGCGGCGATGGAACGCATCGTGTTCAACAACCGACTCGATGCCGCGTTGTGCGCGCTCTTCATGGCGGTGGTGATCAGCGTGTTGATCTACAGCGTGAAAGCAGCGTTGAAGGCGCGTGCGCACAACCGCCCCACCGCGCAAGAAACGCCCTTTACCGCCGTGCAAGCCGAGGGCGCGCGATGAATGGAATGCGCTTCTCGCTTCCACGCGACGATGACGCATCGGCGACCAGCGGCGGCATGGCCCGCTGGTCGCGCAACGTCGGGCAGGCGGGCCGCTATCTCGCGCAATCCTTGCGCTTGATGGTCGGCCTGCCCGATTACGACGCTTACCTCAATCACATGGAAGCCACGCATCCGGGCGAGCCGGTGATGAGTTACGACGCGTTCTTCCGCGAGCGGCAAGACGCGCGTTATGGCTCACGAACCGGACGCTGCTGCTAGTCCGCCTTCGAAGCTTGGCAAAATCACGGGCGCTCGCCTTTCTTGGCGAGCGCCTTTTTTATTGCTCATGCGCCTTAAAGCCAAACTCATGCTGCTCGCGGCGCTGCCGCTGTTGATCTCGCTGGCGTTGATCGCCGCGACGATTCGGCAACAAGAACGCGAACTCGCGCAACGCGAGCACGCCCTGGTTGAGCGCACCTACATGAATGCGCGTCAAGCCGAGCTGCGTCATTACGTCGAACTGGCCATCAGCACCGTGCGCCCGCTGTACAACACCGGCCGCACCGACGCGGCGACCCGTCAACGCGCGCTGCGCCTGCTGGCCTCGCTCGACTACGGCGACGACGGCTATTTCTTCGTGTACGACTTGGAAGGTCGTTCGCTCATGCATTCGCGCCAACCGGAACTCGAAGGCCGCAATTTGTGGGACCTGCGCGACCCCGACGGCTCGCCAACGATTCAACGGCTGATCGAACGCGCGCGTAACGGCGGCGGCTTTGTGCGCTACACCTGGCGCAAGCCCTCCACTGGACAAACCGCGCCCAAGCTGGGCTACGTTGTCGCGCTACCGCGCTGGAATTGGATGGTCGGCACCGGCTTGTATCTCGACGATATCGACACCACGCTCGCCGAACTCGACCGACAAGTCAGCGACAACGTCAACGAAACGCTGGTGTGGATCGCTTGCATCGCCGCCTTGGGCATCGCGCTCATTAGCGCGAGTGGACTGTGGCTCAACTTCAGCGAGCATCGCGCGGCCGACGCCAAGCTCGCTCTTCTCGCGCGCAAGGTCGTGCGTTCGCAAGAAGACGAACGCGCTCATCTGTCGCGCGAATTGCACGACGGCACGAGCCAAATGCTGGTGTCGGCCAAGCTGCTGGCCGAATCGGCGGCCGACGAGATACAAAACCATCGCGTCGCGGTGCCGCCCACGCTCACCAAGGCGCTAACGCGCATCAACGACACCTTGGTGGAAGTGCGGCGCATTTCGCACCGCTTGCGCCCGGCGATGCTCGACACCCTTGGCCTGCCCGCCGCGCTCGAACTTCTCACGCGCGAATTCAACGACCTGAAACAAGCACGGGCCACGCTGAAGGTCGAAGGCTCGTGCGACGACTTGCCGGAAGAGATCAACACGATTTTGTTTCGCGTCGCGCAAGAAGCCTTGGCCAACGTCGCCAAGCATTCGCATGCCGAGCATGTGCATATTCAATTAAGCCTCGACGAGCACGGCCTGTCGCTCGAAGTCGTCGACGATGGCGTGGGCTTTGATACGCATGCCGTTCAAGTCGACCCGCATCGCGGCATTGGCCTACGCAACATGCGCGAACGCCTTGAATCGGTCGATGGCCATTTCGAGATTCACTCGCACGAGGACGGTATGCCCGGCACGACGCTGCGCGCCTTCATCTCGGCCGTATCGGTCGCGCGTATCGAGGCGGCGGCGGGTTAGATCGAAAACGCGGCGTTTATCGGCGCGTCGACGCGGCGTTGACCCGGCCTTCGGCCAGGGTACGAAACGCGACCTCGGTCGAACTCTTGCCCGTGACTCGCCAACGCCCATCGCCATACAGCATGCATAGGTAGGTCGAGCGCGCGCCGCCCGGCGCGTTGAACAACATCGAACGCACGCCCGCTTCTTGCACCGCCGCCCGATCGCCTTCCAGCACGGATGCCGGCACGCCCGCCACCTTCGCGACCACCGCGCGGCAAAAGCCCGGTTCTTGTTGCGGACTCCAGGTCACGGGTTTAGGCGGCGGTGTTGGTTCGACCACGCCCCCCGCGCCCGCTTCGGCCGCTGGCGTGGGCGCTGGCGCAACCGGCGCGGATGGCGGTAAAGGCGGAATCGGCGCGGGGGCGCTTTGAGCGAGCGGCGCCTCCCTAGCGGGCGCGGCCGCGGCAGGCGCGGAATCTCGCGCCGGCGCAGGCATGGGCGCGATGTCTTTTTGAGCCGCCGCGCGCGATCCCGCGCCAGGTGTGAGCACCACGCGCCACAACTCCGCGGGACCCACGGGTTCGCGACGCAAGGCCAGCGTTCCAAAATCGGTCTTAAGCGTCGTTGGCTCGCCGGCTTGCAAGGCACGCTCGAACTCCGCCGGAATGCGCCGATCGGCATCGATGCGAAGCCAGCCCGTCAACACGGCGCGCAAGCGTTCGACGATGGCGTCGCGCTGCTTCGCGTCGGACACGGTGGCGATGATCGACGCCTCGGTCGCGCGCAACGGCGCGTTGCCGACGACGGTCACCGCGATCGACCCCGCGCCATCGTTAATGAGCCGTGGTCGCGAGGAGCAGCCGTACTCGCCGCGAAACGTGGTGCTTGGCGCCCATGGCGCCACGTCGATTCCTTGGGCCGACGGCGTGCCGCACAACGCGTCCGGACGCGCGAACATATCGGCCAACGCCATTGGCGCGCCAATAAACAATCCCATCAAGACCGTGGCAAAACGAACGAGAACCATCGTGCGAAAAAGGCGTGGACATGAAGATGCACCACCGCAGAGCACGACCCGTGCCGAACGACTTGCTTAAGAAGAATTTAGAAACACAGACTATTTGGCTTCGCAGCGAAACCGCTCCGACTCGATGCCGTACTTGCGCATCAACTCGAAAAACGCCCGGCGATTTTTCTTCGCGGCCTGAGCGGCGCGCGTCACGTTGCCTTCGACCGACGCCAATAATTGCTCGATATACCCGCGCTCGAAGCTCTCGACCACGCGCGCCTTGGCGACACGAAACGACTCGCCGTCCGCGCACTCGTCGCTGGTGGACATTGAACCCAACTCGAAATCGTCGGCGCGCAGATCGGGCGTGGTGGCGAGCAAAACGGCACGCTCCATCGCGTGCTTGAGCTCGCGCACGTTGCCCGGCCAGTCGTACGCGATCAAAGCCTTCAAACCCGAGGGCGACAAGCGCGGCAACGGCCGTTTCCATTGCCGCGCGGCCAAGCGAAGGAAATGCGCGGCCAAGGTGGGAATGTCGTCGCGCCGCTCGCGCAGGGGCGGCAAATTCAAGGTGAACAGGTTGAGTCGAAAGTACAAATCTTGGCGAAACGCGCCGCGCGCCACGAGTTGCGCGAGATTGCGGTTGCTCGCCGCGACGATGCGCACATTGGCGTGTTGAATCGCGTTGGCGCCTACCGGCCGGTATTCCTTGTCTTGTAAAAAGCGCAATAGCTTGGCCTGCGCGCTATAGGGCAAGGAATCGATCTCGTCGAGAAACAAGGTGCCGCCTTCGGCCTCGCGCACGAGCCCGCTGCGATGATTCATCGCATGCGTGTAGGCGCCCTTGACGTGGCCGAACAATTCATCCTCGATCAACTCATGCGGAATCGCCGCGCAATTGACCGCCACCCAAGGACGATCGGCGCGCGGCGACAAGTAATGAATGGCCTGCGCGCAGACCTCCTTGCCGGTGCCCGTCTCGCCCAAGATCAATACGCCCGCGTCGTACGCGGCGATCGTGGGAATGCGCGCGACTTGGCGCAAGAACCGAGGGCTCGTGCCGATCACGCCGCGTATCGCGGGCGGTGGCAAGGCATGCACATGATGGTCGTGCGCGGGATCGAGATTCGCGAACGCGCGCTGCGCGCGGGCGATCAGATCATCTTCATCCACCGGCAAGGTCGTGAAATCGGCCACCCCGGCCGAGAGCAAGCCGAGTAGCGAAGCGACATCAAGCCCATGCGCGACCGCGATCACATGCGGCGCGTTGAATTGAACGCGCCACCGGCCCAGCGCATTCATTGCAACGTCGTAATGCTCGGCGTCCACCAGCACGATCGCGATGTCGGCGATATGTTCGGCATCCAACGTCATCGACTCGATATGCGCGCCGCACCGCCCAACCAACGCGAGCCGAATGCAATCGGCAAACGTTTGCAGCGATGGCGGCGCGATGAGACAACAACGACGTTCGAGCATTGGGGTCCTTGAATTTGGCCGGCACGATAACGCCGACGACGCCGTAGTGTGCGACGAAGCGCCACGCTCGGCCATCGCGAAAATTTGTAGTCGTTGTGTTTAGTGCGATTGGGGGTTGGGGAATACCGAGTTGCTAAGAATCACTTGCTTAAATAGCGCTGGCGTGGGCCTCTCGTTGCACGAGGACCGTGCCTAAACCATACAACTGTCACTGCGTACTGTCCGCCCCTCATATGCCATCAAGATGAGCGGTTTCGCTGCATCGAGGTCTGCCTCATCATGGCTTTGACGCAAGCCCAGAAAATCCAGGAAGTACCGGTCCTTGAAGACTTGAGTGGGCATTGCCGGCAGCACGGGCTCCCGAGACGCAGCGATCTTCGTGCGCTCGAAAGCCTTGCGTTCGATCCGGTGGCTCAGTTCGCGCACGCTCCACCCTTCTTGCGCGGTACGTTGAGCGTAGAAGGCGCGGCCTTCGGGAGACTTGAGTGCCACGATGGCCACCAGGTGACTCCAGCTCAATTGTGTCGACAGCGTCGACACAATCGCCGCATCGGGGAAGGCCTGCGCAAACTTCACCATGCGGCGCAGGTTGCGCGATTCGAAGCCCCGGCCGAACTCTTGCGACAGTTGCTGGCCCAGTTGGTCGAGCAGGCGGGCACCGTAGCTGGCGCGCTCACCCTCCAGCACTTCAGAGGCCAAGCGATGGCCGACAGCCCAGTACAGCCGGGTCAGTTCGGCATTCACCGCGCCCGCCAGGCGCTGGCGGCTGGCGCCGATCAGCGCGCGCAGCTCGGCGTGCAGGCTCTCCGGCGGGGTGCCGGCCGGGTTGGCCATCAATTCGTTCATGCCTGGGCCTCATCGGCCTGCGGCTCGTCCAACGGCAAGTCGTCCAGCGCCGCATCGGGGTCTTCGCCCAACTCCTCCAGCAAGGCGCGCAACTCGGCCATGGCATCGCCCAGCTCACGCTGCAGCAGGCGGGCCACCATGCCCGGGTCGTCGCGCTGGGCTTCGGCGGCTTGCGCGGTGTCGTCCTTGAGCCAGCTGATGTCGAGGTTGTCGCCGCGCTTGGCGATCTCTTCGCGCGTGAACTTGCGGAAGCGCCCCGTCTCGCCTTGGTCTTTGCGTTTGCTTTTGCCGAGCGGGTCGCTGCCGAATGCTTTTTCGAAGTCGGCGAA
>DASTRU010000253.1:0-9216 GCA_035761045.1 Burkholderiaceae bacterium
CGTTATCGCCGGCGCGCTTGAACAAAGCGCCACGGCGGGCGCGTCGATCGCCGCGAATTTGCCGCTCACGATGTTCATCATCATGACCTTGCTGATGATTCAACTGCAAAGCTTCTCGCGCAGCCTAATGGTGTTTCTGACCGGCCCACTCGGATTCATCGGCGCGTCACTCGCGTTGTTGTTGCTTGCCCGTCCGTTCGGGTTTGTCGCGCAACTTGGCGTGATCGCGCTTGTTGGAATGATCGTGCGCAATTCGGTCATCTTGGTGGATCAAATCGAGCAAGACCGCGCGGCGGGATCGGACGTATGGACGGCCATCGTCGAGTCCGCCGTACGACGGTTTAGGCCCATCGTGCTGACCGCCGCCGCCGCGGTGCTCGCGATGATTCCACTTTCGCGCAGCGTGTTTTGGGGGCCGATGGCGGTGGCGATCATGGGTGGTTTGATCGTCGCCACCGTGCTCACGCTGCTGTTTTTGCCGGCGCTTTATGCGACTTGGTTTCGCGTCAAACGCGTCTCGCCGTGAATTTTTAAGGTCGGGCGAGGCGTTTGCCGCCCGGTTTCCCGCTACAATCGCGGGCTTTTCCACCTTGCCGCACCGGTCCCACGCATGCTGGGCGGCCTCACCGCTGGCGATTTTCCTAAGTCGCCGCACGTCCAAAAGGAGTACTTAATGCGTCATTACGAAATCGTGGTGATCGTTCACCCCGATCAAAGCGAGCAAGTGCCCGCGATGATCGAGCGTTACAAAGGCATGATCGAAGGCCAAGGCGGCAAGATTCACCGCCTCGAGGATTGGGGCCGTCGCCAGCTTGCCTATCCCATCCAAAAGCTGTTCAAGGCGCACTATGTGTGCATGAACATCGAGTGCGGTCAAGCCACGCTTGACGAACTCGAACATGCATTCAAGTTCAACGACGCCGTGCTGCGCCACTTGACGGTCAAGACCGACAAGGCCGAAACGACTCCGTCTCCGATGATGCGTGCGCTCGAAAAGGAGCAAAAACGCGCGGCGGAGGCGCCGCCTGCCTGAGCGTGAACCCGGTACCGCTGGCGCCATGAATGCGCTGCGGTTGTCGGCCGAAATAGTCGAGCGCGACGCGTCGCGTTACACCCCGGCAGGTGTCCCAGTAGTTGATTTTCGGTTGTTGCATCGATCGGAAATCGTGGAGGCCGGGATCCAACGTAGCGTGGAGTTCGAGGTGAGGGCAGTGGGCATTGGCGATATTTGTCAATCCATCGTTGCAGCGCCTCTCGCCGTTGGGCTGACATTCACCGGATTTCTCGCTAAGCGTTCGGCTAATTCGAAGACTCTTGTATTTCACGTCATGGGCATTGAAACACCTGACGTGGAACGAATCATGAATCGTTAAAAGGACATCACCATGCCTCGTCCAATGGGTGGTAAAGCTGGTAAGGGTAAGTTCGTTAAGAACCGCCGCCAGCAACAAAATCCGCTGTTCAAGCGTCGTAAGTTTTGCCGTTTCACGGCGGAAGGCGTTGAGAAGATCGACTACAAAGATGTCGACGTGCTCAAGGACTTCATTCAAGACAACGGCAAGATCATGCCGGCGCGCATCACCGGCACGAAAGCTAATTTCCAACGTCAACTCGATACGGCCATTAAGCGCGCGCGTTATTTAGCGCTGTTGCCGTACACCGATTTGCACAAGGCTTGAGCGAGGACATCATCATGCAAGTCATCCTGCTCGAAAAAGTATTAAACCTCGGCAACTTGGGCGACATCGTTCGCGTCAAGGACGGGTATGCGCGCAACTTCTTAATTCCTCAGCGCAAAGCCAAGCGCGCCACCGACAACGCCATCAAGGAATTCGAAGTGCGCCGCGCCGAGCTTGAAAAAGCCGCCGCCGAACGCCTTGCCGCCGCGCAAGCCGTGGCCGCGAAGCTTGGTGGTACCTCGATCTCCATTCCCGCGAAATCAGGCGTGGACGGTCGATTGTTCGGTTCCGTCACCAACTTCGACATCGCCGAGGCGCTGGGCAAGCAAGGCACCACGGTCGAGAAGGCGCAAGTGCGCATGCCAAATGGTCCGCTCAAGATCGTGGGTGAGCATCAAGTGCAAATCGCGCTGCATACCGATGTGGTAGTGGACGTCACGATCAACGTCATTGGCGAACACGCGTAATTCGCGTTAAGCATGTCGTGTAAGGCCGGCTCCCTCGGGAGGCCGGCCTTTTTTACTTGAGCGGCGAAGTTATTCGCGATCGCCCACAGCTTATCCACAGAGTTATCCGCAGCAGCGTTGAGATTGGCATTTATCTCTTACGCCACCGCGACTAAAGTACTCAGATGAACTCGCCCATCCCTTTGCATTCGCGCGAACGCGCCGCTGAATCCGCCACCGAAGCGTTACGAGTCCCACCGCATTCGGTGGAAGCAGAGCAGTCGGTGCTTGGCGGTCTCTTGCTCGATAACCACGCATGGGATCGAATCGCCGATTTGGTCGCGGAGAGCGATTTCTACCGGTTCGATCACCGTCTGATTTTTCAGCACATCGTTAGGCTGATCTCGGAAAGCAAGCCCGCCGACGTGGTGACGGTGTTCGAATCGTTACGCAATTCCGGGAAGGCCGAGGACGCGGGCGGCCTTGCCTACATCAATGCTCTCGCGCAAAACACGCCGAGCGCGGCAAACATTCGCCGGTACGCGGAAATCGTGCGCGATCGCGGCGTGCTACGTCAGCTCGTCACCGTGTCCGATGAAATTTCAAGCCGCGCCTTCAATCCCCAAGGCAAGGACACGCGGCAAATCCTCGACGAAGCGGAGTCGAAGATTTTCGCGATCGCCGAAGAGGGCGCGCGCGGCGCGCAAGGGTTCGCGAAGATGGACGATTTGCTCGCGCAAGTCGTCACGCGCATCGACGAGTTGTGTCATCGCGACAATCCCAGCGAAGTCACGGGCGTGCCGACTGGCTTCATGGATCTCGACAATAAAACCGCGGGCTTGCAGCCCGGCGATCTAGTCATCGTCGCTGGGCGTCCGTCGATGGGTAAGACCGCGTTCTCGCTCAACATCGGCGAGTACGTCGCGATCGAGCAAGGCCTGCCCGTCGCGGTGTTTTCGATGGAAATGGGCGGCACTCAGCTTGCGCTGCGGATGCTGTGCTCGGTAGGTCGACTAGATCAGCAACGGGTGCGGATCGGCCGGATTGGCGATGATGACTGGCCGCGTTTAATGGCCGCCGTGCACAAAATGCGCGAGGCACCGTTGTTCATCGATGAAACGCCCGCGCTGAACCCGCTCGAACTGCGCGCGCGCGCACGACGGCTGGCGCGGCAATACGGCAAGCTCGGCTTGATCATCGTCGACTACCTACAGCTCATGTCGTCCGCGCGCGGCGACGGCGAGAATCGGGCGACGGAAATTTCCGAAATCAGCCGATCGCTCAAGGCCTTGGCAAAGGAATTGGGTTGCCCGCTCATCGCGCTATCGCAGCTCAACCGCTCCTTGGAACAGCGCCCGAACAAGCGTCCGGTGATGAGCGATTTGCGCGAATCGGGCGCGATCGAGCAAGACGCCGACGTGGTACTCGGCATTTATCGCGACGAGGTTTACAACCCCGACTCGCCCGATAAAGGTAAGGCCGAGATTTTGATTTTGAAGCAGCGTAACGGCCCGCTCGGCACCGTGGTCACGACCTTTCTCGGCGAATACACGCGGTTTGAAAACTACGCCGCGCAACCGTATTGAACGCCGCGCTCGATTCATACTCGGGCGCGCTTGTGCCGCCGATCATGCCGATCGCCGACGCGACGTTGGATGCGCGTTTGCGCGTTGTCATCGACCGGAAAACCAAGCCGCTCGGCGCCTTGGGCCGACTCGAAGCGCTCGCGCTACAACTCGGTTTGATACAACGCGCCGTGACGGTCCGGCTTCACGCGCCGCAAGTGATTGTCTTCGCGGCCGACCATGGGCTCGCCAGGCAAGGGGTATCGGCATACCCTCAAGCCGTCACGCGGCAAATGATTACGAACATGGTGGACGGCGGCGCGGCGATTAGCGTTCTCGCGCGTCAACATGGCCTCGCGCTGACGGTGGTGGATGCAGGAATCGTCGAGCCGCTACATGATCTTGCAGGCAACGCGCACGTCAATTTCATACCTCGACGAATTGGCCCGGGCACGCGTGACGCGAGCATCGAGCCGGCGATGACGCAAGACCAATGTCAACGCGCGATCGCGAGCGGTCGCGAGATCGTTCGCCAATTACCCGGCAACGCGCTGCTGGTTGGGGAAATGGGCATCGGCAACACGTCGGCGGCGGCGCTATTGCTGGCGCGACTGGCCAATTTCCCCATCGAGTCGTGCGTGGGGCGTGGCACGGGGCTCGATGCCGATCAACTCAAGCACAAAGCCGCCGTGCTCGAACGTGCATTGACGAAGCACGCGACCGCGCGCGCGCCGCTCGACGTCCTGGCCACGTTCGGCGGCTTTGAAATCGCGATGATGGTGGGCGCGCTATGGCAAGCCGCGCATGAACGTCGGGTCGTCGTTGTTGATGGTTTCATTACGACGGCGGCGGTGCTGGTCGCGCATGCGCTCGCGCCGGCCGTGCTCGACTATTGCGTATTCGCTCATCGCAGCGATGAAAACGCGCATGCGCTCATGCTGTCCAGGCTGGGCGTGGCGCCGTTACTCGATCTGCAATTGCGGCTTGGCGAGGGGTCCGGCGCGGTGTTGGCGTGGCCGCTCGTGTGTTCGGCGGCGCATGTACTCAACGAGATGGCGAGCTTTGAATCGGCCGGCGTCGCCGATCGCGACGTGGCATGAGAGCGTGGCGCGCCCTTGGGCACGAGGTGCGGCTTGCGTTGATCGCGCTGCAATTTCTAACGCGCGTGCCGATTCCTTCGTGGATAGGGTTTGAATCGCAATGGCTGCATGCGAGCGCGCGGCATTTTCCGCTGGTGGGCATGCTTGTTGGAACGTGCGCGGCGGCGGTGTTGTGGGCGAGCGCATGGTGGTGGCCCATGCCGATCGCGGTGGTGTTGTCGATCGTCGCGACCGTTTGGTTAACCGGCGGCTTTCATGAGGACGGGTTGGCCGATACCTGCGATGGGCTTGGCGGCGCGGTAAGCCGCGAGCGCGCGCTCGAAATCATGAAGGACTCTCGGCTCGGAAGTTATGGCGCCTTGGGTCTGGTGTTGATGTTGGCCCTTAAGGCACTCGCCTTGGTGTCGCTTGCGAATGTCGATCTCGTGCAAGCGTGTGGTGCGATCGTGTTCGCGCACACGGTGTCTCGCGCGGCAACCGTGGTGTTGTTACGTGTGTTGCCTTACGCGGGCGATCCCGCTCATGCCAAGGCCAAGCCGATGGCGCAACGCGTATCGCACATGGGTGTATTCATCGCGCTTGCGTGGGGGGTGTTTATCGCCGTGCCGTTGTGCGCTATCGCGGTTCGGCCGGTAACGACCGCTACGATCGCCACAATCGCATGCGCATGCGTGTGTGGACGTTGGTTTAAAAAACGTTTAGGCGGCTACACCGGCGACACCTTAGGCGCCACTCAACAGCTCACCGAAGTCGCGTGTTATCTCGCATGGCTTGCGAGCGCATTACGTGGGTGAATTACTCGTTTGGCGCCATCCGCGCGCCTCGAACATCGCTGGCCGATGTATCGGACGAACCGACGTTGTCGCCGATCCACGAAAAATACGTCGTTTAGCCAACCGCATCGCGCGATACGCGGCGTCTTACGGCATTGCACGCGAGGTCTGGACATCGCCGCTTAAACGCTCCGCTTTGGTGGGCGCAAGTTTGAAAGCACGCGGTTGGATTCATCGCATCGATAACGGCTTAAGCGAGATCGACTTCGGCGAATGGGATGGCCGCGCGTGGTCCACCATCGAATGGGCGCACGTAGCCGCGTGGGAAGCCGATTTCATGCATGCCCGGCCCGGTGGTGGGGAATCTCTTGCGATGCTGTTCGATCGCGTGGCGGCCTGCATTCAACGACTCCCCGCGCATGCCTTGATCGTCGGCCATGCCGGTTGGATCAATGCCGCGCGCTGGTTATCCGAACGCGACGACTTACCAACGCCGCGCACATGGCCTCGCGCGCCTCGTTACGGCGCGCTGGCGCGAATACATACGCGACGAGAAGAAATTCCCCGATAACTTTTAATCGGTTCATTACAATCTCGCACCGACTTCGTGCCGCGAGCGTCCTTATGTTCTCCCGTCTTATGCCCCGCGAGGGTAAGTTTTTTGATTTGTTCAACGCGCATGCGGAGCAAATTACAACGGGACTGCGCGAGCTTGCGCATGTCATGTCGAACTTCAACGAGCGCGAACAACATGCGCGCGCGGTAAGCGCCGCGGAAAAATCGGCCGACAAAATCACGCACGATTGCGTGCAGCTCCTGCATCGCACCTTCATCACGCCGCTGGATCGCGACCAAATTCACGCGCTCATCAACATGATGGACGACATCCTCGATCTCGCCGAGGACATCGTCGAATGCATCGACTTATACGACATCAAGTCCGTCACGCCCGAAGCGCGTCAGCTCGCCGATATTTGCGTGAGTTGCGCCGATCGGGTGAAAGCGGCGGTGGCGATGTTGTCCAACCTCGACAACGGCGACGCCATCTTGCGCACCTGTGCGCAGATCGACCAATTGGAATCCGACGCCGACCGCGTCATGCGCAGCGCCATCAGCAAACTGTTTCGCAGCCCCACCGACGCGCGCGACATCATCAAGCTCAAAGCCATTTACGAACAACTCGAAGCCATTACCGATAAATGCGAGGACGTTGCCAATTTGATCGAAGGCATCCTGCTCGAAAACGCTTAACCCACGCGCCCATGACCATCACACTAAGCGTGCTCGTATTTCTCGTTGTACTTGCGCTGTTATTCGATTTCCTAAATGGCTTTCATGACGCCGCCAACTCGATCGCGACCGTTGTATCGACCGGTGTTTTAAAACCGCATTGGGCCGTTATTTGGGCCGCGTTCTTTAACTTCATCGCGGTGTTTATTTTTCCGCTGCATGTCGCGGCTACGATAGGCAAGGGCATCGCCGAGCCAGCGATCATTACTCATATCGTCATATTCGGCGCGCTAACGGGCGCCATCGCATGGAATTTGGTGACGTGGTGGTTTGGTATTCCTTCAAGTTCGTCGCATGCATTAATTGGCGGAATCCTAGGCGCCGTCATCGCGACGAGCGGACCGCAAGGATTAGTCGCCGCCGGCATCTTAAAAACCGTGGCGTTTATTTTTCTGTCGCCCTTGTTGGGATTCTTGCTCGGCTCCCTTTTGATGGTGGCGGTCAGTTGGATTTGCTTTCGCGCCAATCCCCGTCGAGTCGATCGATGGTTTAGGCGATTGCAACTTCTTTCCGCCGCGGGGTATAGCCTCGGTCACGGCGCGAACGACGCGCAAAAAACCATGGGCATCATTTGGATGCTATTAATCGCGGCGGGTCTTATGACCACCGCCGATAAGACTCCACCGATTTGGGTGATCGCAAGTTGTTATGCGGCGATTGGCTTAGGCACCTTGTTTGGCGGATGGCGCATCGTGCGCACCATGGGGCAGAAGATCACCAAGCTCAAACCCGTTGGTGGGTTCTGCGCAGAGACCGGGGGCGCGTGCACTTTGTTCTTGGCCTCCGTGCTTGGCATTCCGGTATCGACCACTCACACCATCACGGGCGCGATCGTTGGCGTGGGCTCGACGCGTAAGTTCAACGCGGTGCGCTGGGGCGTGGCGGGCAATATCGTGTGGGCGTGGGTGTTAACCATTCCGGCGTCGGGCGTTGTCGCGGGTGTCGCTACCGTTATTGGCCGGCTGTTTTTTTAATCGCGAGAAATATAGTTTCGCTATCGATTTACTAAGTTTTTTTCGATACTCTGCTTGCTTAATAAATAATCACCTATATAAATAGCAAGGGAGAGCACGATGTCAGGATCAGCGACCGGGGTATCGCCCGTTAGTTCCGCAGGGCTGCCACACGCCGCTCTCAACAGCCCCCAAGAATGCTTTGAGTATCCGATACGCAACGTTTCCTCGAGCGTCAAAAACCATATCGCAGAACTTGTCCGCCTGGGTAAGCAAGGAAGTCATGATGCGATGGAGTCGCTGCTTAACATGGCGGTGCGCGACGACGCATTGGGTACCGTGGTACGCGATAACTTAGTCGCCTTGCACACCGATAGTCGAACCTCTCCATCAGTGCGCCGTAATTTAGGACAGGCGTGCGCCGATATCAGCAACACGATCTTCAAGGCGATCGAACATCGTCGCACCATGCAGCGCATCGTGGAGCTCGACCACATTCCGTTGCCGATTCTTTACCTTGGCGAGCTGTACACGCAGTCGCCCATTAAGAACCAAGACGAGGATTGTCTCGCGCAAGACATCCGCGAGCTGGAGGCCGACGATTTTGCGCGGCTACACGATACGCATCCCGATCTCGTTTTAGCCCGCGAAGAATGCGCGCAGCTATGCAAGCTGGCCCTGCATTCGTCCATCGCGCAAATGCAGCTTCACGACTCGCAGCCTTCAACGGGCGCCGCTTTGTATAAGTACATGACCGAACGCGTTGTCCTTCTCGCGCAGGCGCATGCCCAACAGCACGGTGACGCTGTATTGAATGAACAGCTCGACCATTATTTGAAGCTGATGACCGCGCAGGCCTAGTCGGCCGGCAGGATGTCCGCAGCGTTTCACCTGAGTATTTATCCGATTCAATGGTTTATTAACGAGAACTATTCGCGTTTACATTCGCGCGGATATTCGGTACATTGCCAACGTTCGTTCTCGCGAGGCGCCATGTACGTCTGCATCTGCAACCAAGTTTCCGACCGCGAAATTCGCGACGCCGTTCGCATCGGGGTCGTGGAGTTCTCGGAACTGCAAGCCGCGCTCGGCGTTGGAACCTGCTGCGGCAAATGCGTTGATTGCGCGAAAGAAGTGCTCGCCGAATGCCGGCCCGTTGAATGCACGGCGTCGGTCACGTAAAAAGACCACGCTCTCGGCGGTATCCTCGAGGATTGATTTCAGTTCATCGAGGATTGTCATGCAAGGCGATAAGCAAGTTATCCAATGGCTTAACCGGCAGCTCACTAACGAATTGACGGCGATCAACCAGTACTTCCTTCACGCGCGCATCTATAAGCATTGGGGGCTCGAACGTATAGGCAAGAAGGAATACGACGAGTCCATCGGCGAGATGAAGCACGCCGACAT
>DASTRU010000254.1:0-10622 GCA_035761045.1 Burkholderiaceae bacterium
GTCGGCGTTGGAAGGCGTCAAGACGCTGCAAAGCTTGTTGCCGATGTGCGCGTGGTGCAAGAACGTGCGCGACGATGCCGGGTATTGGGGGCGCGTGGAGGATTACCTGACGCACCATACCGGCCGGACGATGACGCACAGCATGTGCCCCGCCTGCTTGTCGAAGTACTGCGTCAACCACGACAACGAGGATAAAACGACGTATTAAGCCGTTCATGCCGAATGCGTCGTCCTAATGCCTTATCTCTCATCGTCGCGTGCGCGCTGTTCATGGAGCATATGGACAGCACCATCATCGCGACATCGCTGCCAGTCATCGCGCGGTCGCTTGGCGAAGACCCAATCGCGCTCAAACTCGCGCTGACGTCCTACCTCGTAAGCCTCGCGGTCTTCATTCCCTTGACGGGATGGATGACCGACCGCTTTGGCTCGCGTCGCATCTTCAAGACCGCGATTGGGGTTTTTCTGCTGGGCTCGGTGTTGTGCGGTTTCGTGACCTCGCTTGGCGGATTCGTGATGGCGCGGTTCATCCAAGGCATGGGCGGCGCGATGATGGTGCCCGTCGGCCGCATCGTTCTTATGAAAAGCGTGGACAAAAAAGACTTAGTCGCCGCGCTCGCGTGGTTGACCTTGCCCGCGCTGTTTGGTCCCTTGCTCGGGCCCGCCGTCGGTGGGTTGATCACGACGTATTTCGATTGGCGATTTATTTTCTTCATCAACGTGCCCATTGGTCTTGCGGGCATCGCGCTCGCGTCGCGTTACGTGCCGCAACTGAAGGAACCGCCTCGGCCGTTCGACATGCTGGGCTTCGCCGTATTGGCGGTGGGCGTGTCGGCCTTGGTGCTGGGCTTGGCCACCGCCGGTCAACATCTTTTGGCCTGGCATGCGTCGCTTGTATGCATCGCGGTGGGCGTTGTGTTCATCGCGTTGTATGCCTGGCATGCGCATCGCGTGGAGCATCCGGTATTGGATTTTCATTACCTGCGCATACCAACCTACCGCATCGGCGTATTAGGCGGCGCCTTGTTTCGCATTGGTGTTGGCGCCACGCCGTTTTTATTGCCGCTGATGCTGCAAATCGGCTTTGGCATGACGCCCTTGCAATCGGGTTTGATCACGTGCATCTCCGCGCTCGCCGCGATCTTCATGAAGACGATTTCGACCCGCGTGCTGCGACGCTTTGGGTTTCGCCGCGTGTTGATGGTCAATGGCGTGTGCGCGTCGTTCACCGTGGCGTTGTATGGCGTGTTGACGCCCGCAACTTCGACCGCGTTGATGCTTGGCGTGCTCTTTTTTGGCGGGTTTTTTCGGTCGATGCAATTCACCGCGGTGAACGCAATTGCGTTCGCCGACATTGAACGGCGCGACATGGGCGCGGCCTCAAGCCTGGGTAATGTGATTCAACAATTGTCCTTGGGCACGGGTGTCACCGTGGGCGCCTATACCTTGCAATTCGCGCATCGCATGCTCGGTCACGAAGCCTTGCATCCAGAAGATTTCGCGGTCGCGTTCGTAATTGTCGGCCTGATTTCCGCAAGCGCCTGGTTCATGCTCGCGCGATTGGAACGCGACGCGGGCCACGAGTTGTCGGGCGCCTCAACCTAACAAGCCGCCGCGGCCAAGGTCGCGAATCCGCGCGACGATGTCGAGGTGATGCAGCTTGTACGCCTGTTCGCGCATGCCAATCGTTTGTTCGTCGAGTTCGGTGCGTGGCGCGTCCTCGGGCCATTCATGCACGAAGCGCAGGAACAACGCGTCGTTCGATGGCTCTTCGATGCGCACCGTCAAACGGCTCGCGGGCCAACGCGTGCCGGGTTCGATCGCGATCGTCAGCTCGCGCAGGGTGGCAAGCGTCACCCGGTCGCGCACGACGTGCGTTCCAAAATTCAATTCGCGTTCGATCGCGTCGGCGCCTTGCGAGATTACGCGCGCGTCTTCCAACACCGGGTTGAAGCGCATCGGTTCGTGCGCGAAAAGCGCCAAGCCGCTCCACAACTGCGCGCGCGTGAGCGTGTCTAGCAGCGGCACGAGCGGATCGTTGATCTGCACCAAATGTTCAAAGCGCATGGCCTGCATATAGTTTTAGCGTCCTTAATTCAAACCTGCTGTTTACCACCGCGGGTACGCGACGTGCTGAACAAGCGCGCCCCGCCGGGGCGACAAGGGATCACACGCCATGCCTTTAGGCCCGCTTTCGTCGATCGACACCACGGTGTCGATGCGCATGCCGCGCGTATGCGTCTTAATGCCCACATGGAACCACGCCGCTTTCATCGAGCGTGCGCTCGACAGCTTGCTCGCGCAATCGTTCACCGATTGGGAACTCATCATCGTGGACGACGCGTCGCCCGACAACACCGCCGCCGTGGTCGCGCATCGATTAATCGACGATCGCATTCGGTATCAGCGCTTGAATGACAACGTGGGCTTGGGCGCCGCGCTCAACATCGCGCTCGATGCGTCGCGTGCGCCGCTCGTCGCGTATTTGCCGAGCGACGATGTGTGGTACCGCGAACATTTGGAGCACTTAGTCGCCGCGCTCGACGCCGCGCCACGCGCCGCGCTTGCGATCGCCGGCGTGCGTTATCGCTACAACCGCCACGCCCACGCGCGCATCGATGGCAAGCCATTGCAACTCGTTCAATGCCTGCACCGCCGCGTGCCCGAGCATTGGATCGAGCGTGGCGAGCTCGTGACCGACGATCTTGACCGAATGTATTGGAACCGCGTGCTCGCGCATGGCGACGCGGTGGAGACGGGCATCGTGAGTTGCGAATGGGTCGAGCATCCAGACCAATTGCATCGCGTCTTGCAAGAGCCCGAAGGCGGCATCAACACCTATCGCGCGCGCTTTCACGTGCGGCACCCGTTGCGCTTTCATGCAACCACCGGCAATTACATCGACGAGGTCACGCAATACGCCAAGGCGCGCTCGCGACCCGACACGCCCATGGCGAGCGATGGTCTTAAGGTATTGCTCGTGGGCGAGTTGGCCTACAACGCCGACCGCGTGCTGGCCTTGGAAGAACTTGGCCATCGTCTGTACGGGCTGTGGATGGACAAGCCCTATTGGTACAACACCGTGGGCCCCGTGCCGTTCGGACACGTGACCGACCTACCGCGCGACGATTGGCAACGCGCGGTGCGCAAGCTCGCGCCCGACGTGATTTACGCGGGCCTGAATTGGCAAGCCGTGCCCTTCGCGCACGAAGTACGCAACACCTTTCCCGACATTCCCTTCGTGTGGCACTTTAAGGAAGGGCCGTTCATCTGCTTGGAAAAAGGCACGTGGCCGCGGTTGATGGACCTGTACCGCACGGCCGATGCGCAAATTTTCGTCAGCGATGAAATGCGCGATTGGTTCGACACCGTCGTGCCCGGCTCGGCGCTGAGCAAACCCACGCTCGTGCTCGACGGCGATTTGCCTAAGCGCGACGCGTTCGACACACCCTTCGCCACGCGTCGCCTTTCGCACGACGACGGCGAGTTGCATACCGTCGTGCCCGGCCGCCCGATCGGCTTGCATCCGCCCGACGTGGCCGCGCTCGCCGCGCAAGGCGTGCATCTGCATTTCTATGGCGACTTCACGCACGCGCAATGGCGCGGCTGGATCGATAAGGCCCGCGCGCTCGCGCCTAAGCATTTGCATTTGCATCCGCATGTGGATGCGTCGCGTTGGGTGGAAGAATTTTCGCGGTACGACGCCGGGTGGTTGCATAGCTTTGAAAGCCGCAACCATGGCGACCTGCGCCGCGCCGATTGGGATGACCTCAATCTGCCCGCGCGCTTATCAACGCTAGCCGCCGCGGGCTTGCCCATGCTTCAACGCGATAACTCCGAGCATCGCGTCGCCACGCAAAGCGAAGGCCGCGCGATGGGCACGAGCGTGTTCTTCGATAGCGTCGAGGAAGTGGGCGCCTTATTGCGCGATTCGGTCACCGAACGCGCGCGCGACGCGGTGCGCACGCAGCGTGCGTATTGGACGTTCGACGCGCACGCGGCGCGATTGATCGCGTTCTTTCGCGTGGCGATCGCGCATGCGCAAGCGTGCGAACGGTTAGGGACGCCGCGCGTGGCTTAAGCGGGAGAAATTTGAGCAGTCAGTTCTCAAGAGCGTGTACGACGTCAATGTGGCCGTTTTGAGTCGCCAAGTTCGAGGCGGTGTGGCCTTGCGAATCGGCTAAGTTCTTATCGACACCCCCCTGTACGAGCAAACGCACGAGATCGGCGCGACCCTCAAGCGCGGCAATATGCAGCGCGGTGCGGTTCAAGTGAGCGGTCGCGTTCTTGTTGATGCTTGAGTTAAGGAGTAGCTCCACGATCTCGGTATGTCCCTCCTCAACGGCCATATGCAACGCCGTGACGCCCCATCTGTTAGTCGCATTTGCTTCGACTTTCGCGTCTAAGAGCACGCGTACCACGTCCGCATGGCCGGCTAGAGTTGCGCGAAGCAGTGCCGTTAAACGTTCTTCATCCGCAACGTCTTTCTTGGCATTGTTAGCGAGTAGCAGCGCCGCGATGTCGGCGCGCCCATATGTCGCCGCGAAATGAAGTGCGGAGATCCCAAAGGAATCGAGAGCGTTTACATCGGCGCCTTTTTCCAACAGTAGACGAACGGTCTGCGTATGGCCTTTTCGAGTCGCCATATGCAATGCCGTCAAACCCGATCTTCCCTTAGCATCGATGTTGATGGGTTGATCCAACAGCACGCGTGCGACATCGACATGGCCATGTCTCGCCGCGATATGCAGCACCGAACCGCTATTTTCGTTTGTTGGTTCAATCTCGACGCCTGCTTTAATAAGCAGGCGCACGGTATCGGCCTTACCGTTCTCAGCCGCCCACGTCAACGGTGTCACCCGTTCACCCGTGCGGACATTAGCTCCAGCCGCGATCAATGCCTCTTGCGCCGCGATGTTGTTCGTTTGTGCAGCCACGATGAATGGCACGCAATGATCGGCATCGGGTTCGTCAAGTGAAAGGCCCGCGTCGCGTAACGTTTCAAAGCGCTCTTTAAGCGTAAAGGGTTTTTGAGCGCTGACATCATCGTTAAAACCTTGAGGGGCAACATCGCACCCCACTTGCGCGAGCGCATGCACTAGGGTGTCGCCATCCCCGGCCGTAGGCCAATATGGCGTCCACGGCAATACCCGCGCGCTGCACAGCGCGGCGAGGCCCAAGAACGCATCGCGATGTTGGCCAAACATCACCAAGCGATTAATCGCGTCGTAAAGACCGCCGCGTCGCAACGCGTCGCGCGTGAAATCAATGAATGCTTGCACATGGCGCTCTTGCTGGGAACGTGGCACCAGGTCGATGCGAAAGCGCGGATCAATGAATAAACCTAATTGCTTGAACTCGCGCGCGACATTCAAGGGATTAACTTGAGTGCGGGTGGTCAGCGCGTAATCGGTTGGTTGGGACAATAGTCCCGGTTCGCTATGAACGCGACGAAGCGAATAAGTCATGGTTATTGCTGGCGTTGTCGTTTAAGTGAAGAGGTTTGCGCGTCGTCGGTTGCGGCGCGTGTGCGTGACAAAGCCGCCGCGTATGCGAGAACACGTTGTACTAAGTCGCGGTGGCCTTGCCCATACGCCGCGTTGATCACTCTATGGAACACGTCACGTGAACTAAATAAGTTGGCGCCAGCATTCAGTAATGCATCCACTACTTCGACGTGTGCCCTAAGAATGGCGATGTGTAGCGCCGTAGCTTGCTGAGCAGTGCTGGCGTCTTTGTCGACCCCCGCCTGTAAAAGCAGGTTTACAACGTTGACGTGCCCGTTTTGAGCCGCGAGGTGAAGCGCCGTGAAACCTTCGTTATTAGCCGCGTCTTTGTCGACGTTTGCCTGCAGGAGTACGTGTACGATTTCGACGTGCCCGTTCGCAGCGGCGGTGAGCAGCGCTGTAAACCTATCGGCATTCAACGCCTCTTTATTCACGCCCGCGTTTAAAAGCACACGCACGACATCGGCGTGTCCGTGGTGAGCCGCGATGTGCAACGCTGTAACGCCCTGGGGAGTAGTAGCTGCGTCTTTGTTCACGTTCGCTTCTAAAAGCACACGTATGACTTCGACGTGCCCGTTCGCGGCGGCGTCGTGCAGCGCTGTAAACCCTTGCGCATTGAGTGCCTCCATGTTCACGCCCGCGTTTATAAGCAGGCGCGCGACATCGGCGTGTCCGTATTGAGCCGCCAGGTGAAGCGCCGTGAGGCCTCCGGCGAAGATCGTGTCTTTGTCGGCGTTGGCTTCGAGCAGCACGCGTACCACTTCGACGTGCCCGATCGCGGCGGCCATGGCCAACGCCCTAAAACCTTGGCCATCCCGTGCCTCTTTGTCTGCTCCCGCCTGCAAAAGGGTGCGCACGACATCGGCGCGTCCGGTCATGCTTGCCAGGTGTAGAGCGGTACTGCCTTGAGCGGTACGCGCTTCTTTGTCGACGTCCATCCCCAAGAGCAGGCGCACGACGTTGATTTGCTCGTTGTTAGCCGCGACATGCAGTGCCGTGGAGCCTATAGCGTTGGATGCCTCTTTATTAAGGCCCGCCTCGATGAGCAGGCGCACGACATTCGCGTGTCCGCTAGCCGCCGCGGTGTGTAAAAGCGTTTGGCCATCGGTAGTGACGACATCTTTATTGGCGCCGGCATTTAAAAGTAAACGTACGGCATGAATGTCGCCGCGTAGAGCCGCGATTTGCAGCGGGGTATTGCCGAGGTCATTGGGTACGTCCTTATTGACGTTAGCGTCGAGGAGTAGACGTACGACGTCGGTCTTCCCCCGTGCAATCGCAAGATGCAGTGCTGTGTCGCCCAGTCGTTGATTCGTCGGCGCGTCTTTATCGACGTTCGCATCCAAGAGCACGCGCACGACGTCGGCGTGCCCATGTTCGGCCGCGAGATGTAGCACGTTATAACCCCTTGAATTCGGCGCGTTTCTGGCAATGTTTTCATTTTTTAATAGCTCGAACACGACCGCCGCATGTCCCTTTTCCGCGGCAATATGAAGTGGCCTAGAACCAAAATAATTAACAACTTCCATATTGGCGTGAGCAGCCATGAGGAGGCGTACCACCTCGACATGGCCGTGTTCGGCGGCGTGATGTAGCGCCGTGTTCTCGGAAATTTTATCCACGTGGTCCTTATTCGCGCCCGCCTCCAATAACACCCGCACCGTACCCGCATGCCCGCCCTTGCTCGCCCTGAAAAGTGGAGTGTCGGTTGCGCGGGGATCGTTAGCCAACGCCTGCTGACGATGCCCCGGACCGATAGCATCGAGAAAAAACCGTAAGGCATTGGTACTTCCGTGTTTTGCCGCTTCTAAAACTGTGTCGCCTATGCTCCCCCACGCTAATCGATTCTTTACGATCGATACTTCCTTGTAATGCGCCTGCCACAGGTACGCGACCGCTTCGGTTTGGTCGTGACATAAAGCGCAATTCAAAGCGGTATGACCGTGTTGATTGCGGAGGTCTATCGCGTCGACAAAAAACGGTTTGTTCTCGGCACGCGGTATTAAGTACTTCAGCATCTCCACCTGCCCGTGTTGGGCTGCGATATGCCATGCGGTATCACCCGCGTTCGTCGTTGCATCAATCGTCGCACCGGCGGCCAGCAGCGGCTCGACCATGGCGAGTTGCCCAAACTGAGCGGCGCAATGCAGGGCGGTATGCCCATTGATGTCGGTGCCATTTATTTGCGCACCCGCCTCCAGCAGTGCATCGACCGATTCCACATGCGCGTATCGCACGGCCATGCCTAATGCCGTGGTGGCGCCACGCGCGTTGATATCAGCACCGCTATCGATCAATGCTTTTTGCATGGCCAGGTTGTTCGCTTGCACGGCTAGCATGAGCGGTGTGTGACCGTTGGCATTGAGTTCATTGAGCGTGAAGCCCGCGTCGCGCAAGGCTTCGAAGCGCTCTTGCAAACTAATGGCTGCCGAATAGCGTGCTTCATCGGCGAACCCATGCGCTTCATACTCGCGTCCCACTCGTGCCAGTACGTGCGCCGGTGTGTCGTTGGGCGCCGTCTCGTCGGTCTTCGAGTCGTCTTTTTCCGGGCTTGGCAAATACTGCGCGAAGGGCAGCACGCCCGCGCCGCAGAGCGTGGCAAAGCCTAAAAACGCCTCGCGCTCGCGACCAAACGTCATCAAGCGGTCAATCGCGTCGTAAAAACCACCTTGACGCCGTTGCGCGGCCATGAAGTCGATATACGCCAGCACATGGCGCTCGGTTGCGGAGTCCGGCTCGATATTCAGCGGCTCGGTAAGTGGCAGGCCTAGCTGGCGTAATTCGTAAATGATGTCGCGAAACTCGGTTTGCGTACCTTGGGTAACGGTGGCGGCGGCGTGAGCGGCATAGGTCGAGGCAATGCCGGAGTCGCCATAAAGGCGATGAGGGGAGAAAGTCATGACGATTGAGAAAGAAAAAATAGACAAACAACGTCCACGCGCCGCTTCAATGGGGTTGAAAAGCGGGCGCTAACAACGCGGGGGAAGTGTGGCTAATGAGTGGCGAAGCCGCTTTAAACGGTTCGCACTCGGTTTGCTAAAAGAAGAATGTCCTCATGCGCAAACGATGTGTTTGCTTATGACGAAGGCGGTGCTTCTTGCATGCGCGCTTCACGTTTATCGTCGGCGCTAATGATTCGCGCATACCGCTCGAACGAGAAATAACTAAACGCCCAGTCAAGCAAGGTGACTAGGCGATTGCGAAAGCCAATCAAGAAGTACACATGCGCGAACAGCCAAAACGCCCATCCGGGCCAACCCCATAACCGCAAGCGGCCAATCTCCACCACGCCTTGGTTGCGACCAATCGTCGCGAGCGATCCGTAATCGCGATAACGAAACGGCGTGGTCGCGGCTCCCTTGAGTCGCGCGACTACGTTACGCGCCGCGTGCTTGCCCATTTGCTTGGCCGCGGGCGCGACGCCCGGCACCGCTTTGCCTTCGATGGTGAGCGATGCTAAATCGCCCACGACGAACACCTCCGGATGATTCGCAAGCGATAAGTCGGCTTGCACCGGCACGCGTCCACCACGATCAAGCGTTAGGCCCAAGGTGGTGGCGATGGGTGTGCCTTGCACGCCCGCGCCCCACAGCACCGTGCGCGAGGCGAGGCGTTGCGGGGCTTCATCGCCTACGGTGTAGGTCAGGCCGTGCGCGTCGATGTCGCGCACGCGCGCGCCCGTAAGCACTTCCACGCCAAGCGTGATGAGCGCGCGTCGCGCGCGTTCCGAGCTGCGTTCGCTAAAGGTGGGCAAGACGCGCGGCCCGCCTTCGAGCAACACCACGCGCGCCGAGCGCGGGTCGATGCGCTTGAATTCATCGGCCAAGGTATGACGCGCGATTTCAGCGAGCGTGCCCGCGAGCTCCACGCCCGTCGGTCCACCGCCGACGATGGCGAACGTAAGGTCTGCTTGGCGCTCGGCTAAATCGTCTTGCGCCTCGGCGCGCTCGAAGGCTTCGAGCACGCGTTTACGCATGTTCAATGCATCGGCCAAGGTCTTAAGGCCAGGCGCGACGGCTTCCCATTGTGGCGACGAGAAATAACTCGTGCGCGCGCCGGTGGCGAGAATAAGGGCGTCGTAATGAATAGGCCCGATATCGGTATGCACCATGCGTTGCGCGGGATCGACGCGCTGCGCTTCGGCAAGCAACACCGTGGCGTTGGATTGCTTGCGCAATACATAGCGAATCGGCGACGCAACCGAAGGCGCTGAAAGCCCCGCCATCGCGACTTGGTAAAGCAATGGTTGGAATAAATGATGGTTGGTGCGGTCAAGCACCGTCACGCGCACGGGCGCGTCGCGCAATGCCTTGGCCGCATGCAAACCGCCAAATCCGCAACCAATGATGACTACATGCGCAAGATCCTCTTGCATACCGCCTCCCGACGTACGCCCTAAGTTTTTTAGTAATGCAACCGCAGCATACGCCGGCAGGAGTCCTTACTTTTTCTTGCTGGCGGGCGTATCGGCCGAATGAGCCTCGGCGCTTTTTTCGTTGCCGCCTTGAGGGCGTTGCATGGGTTGCGTGGCCGCGCGGGGAATGGAGGAATCGTGCGCGCTGGCCGCGTTTGGCGTTGTCTTGCGGCCGCTTAGTTGCGCGTAGCGCCGCGCGATGTCGTCCGTCACGCGTTCGAGCGCGCGCTTTTGTTCCTCGGCCTCGCGCTGCTCGGCGGCCTTGCGCGCGGCGACGGCGGCTTGTTGCTCTTCGGTTTGCGGCGGTAGTTTCGCAACGGCGACCGATGTGGCCGTCGTGAATACCGCCATCGCGATGCAGTGGCGCAGTTTCATCAAAGCCTCCGTTGAAAGAACACGGGTTGAATGACTAAGGACTTCTCGGCATACGGCATGCCGCGCCTAGTGCTCGCGCGCCACGGCATGTCGGTTGCTCACGATGACTTCATCGAAGGCTTATTCCTTAGGAGCAACACCATGTTGGCTTGGCGCATTTGTGAGCGTGAATTCGCATTGGATCGATCGGGGCAAGGCGCGGCGCGCGAGGGCGGGCGATGGAACCGCGCGGGCACTCCCGCGCTATATGCCGCCTCCACGGTGGACCTCGCCAAACGCGAGGCCGCGCAATCGGGCGTGTGCGATAGCGAGGACGCGGTGCTCGT
>DASTRU010000255.1:0-10628 GCA_035761045.1 Burkholderiaceae bacterium
GACCTTGCCGGTGTTGGTGTCGAGCACGTAGGCGTCGCCTGGACTTTGCGGCGAGTTCACCGAAAAACCTAAGCGATGCGTGAGTGTGCGATGCCACGACAAGCCAGTGATCGCGCCCGACGGCACGGCGGGGCGGGGTAATTCGCGGCCGGTGTGCGCGTCGAACATGCGCAACTCATCGCGGCCGTCGACGTTGAACACGACGGCTAATTGCTTGCCGTCCCACGACAAGGCGAAGCGTTCGGCGTCCCATGGAATGTGCGCGGACAGGATTTGCAATTCGCGCGTCTCGAACGCGTAGCTTGCGAGCTCGGAGAATTCGCCGCGCTCGTTGGTCGTGAGAAACAGCCGTTTACCGTCGAGGGAGAACGCGAAGCCGTCGTAGGCGATGCGCCGCGTATCGCCAGGCTTGGGCAGCAATTGCTCGCGTTGGCCGGTGGCGACATCGATGCGCCATACCTGCGATTCGGTCGCGCTGATCGAGCGGCTGGCGATGATGGTCTTGTCGTCGGGCGAGAAGGTGTAGCCGCCCCAGCCGGCCCCCGGCAATTCGCCGAAGCGTTTGGCTTCGTTGGGGTTGCGCGGATCGACTAAGTACATCGTCGTTGCGATCTCGTCGCGCTTGCCGCCTTGCGCGGTACGGTCGAGCGGCAAGGTGGTGACGAGCAGCTCGTTCTTGGTTTTCATCCACGCGCTGCCGGCCGCGCGCTCGTCGGCGGGGCTGATTGGCGTGGACGCGCGCGTGTCCAGATCAAGCCGAAATAAACGATTGGCTTCGTTGCCGCCACTGTCGCGCAGGTAAATCAAGTAATCGTCGGCCTGCGGCGGGTAGGCGGCGGCGGTGACGGGGTCGGGGAACGCGGTGAGTGAATCGAGCGGACCGCCGGCGCGACTTAGGCCGTGCAGTTGCACGGTGCCCGCGTTCGCCAACCGATGACGCACGATCATCTCGTCGCGTACCGGGTGCCAGCCCACGAAACCAAACGGTCTGAACTGCGTGTAGCGATCGACGCGCTCGGCCAAGGACTTAGGAATCGGCGGAATGTTCTCGGTGCGCAAGTTCGCGTTCGGTTCGATCACGTCTTGCGCATGCAATGCGGTGGACCCGGCGAGCAAGGCCGCGCCCGCGGCATTCAGCCAACGGCGTTCCATCTTTATTCGCTCCAAAGAGTGCCGGTCGGATCGGTGCGCGGCGCGGCTAGGCCTAAGTGTTGCCAGGCCCGCGCCGTCGCGACGCGTCCGCGCGGCGTGCGTTGCAAATAGCCTTGTTGAATGAGGTAAGGCTCGATCACGTCTTCAATGGTTTCGCGTTCCTCGCCGATCGCGGCGGCGAGGTTGTCGACGCCAACCGGCCCGCCCGAAAACTTATGAATCACCGCTTCGAGCAATTTGCGGTCCATCACGTCCATGCCCACTGGATCGACATCGAGCATGGCAAGCGCCGCGTGCGAGACGGCTTGCGTGATCGTGCCGTCGCTTTTCACGTCGGCGTAATCGCGCACCCGACGCAATAAGCGAGTGGCGATACGCGGCGTGCCGCGCGAACGTGTCGCGATTTCGCGCGCGCCCGCGTCGTCGATTGGTGCATTTAAAAGCTGCGCGCTACGCGTGACGATGCGCGTAAGTTCGTCGGGCGTATAAAACTCAAGCCGCGCGACGATGCCAAAGCGGTCGCGTAGCGGGTTCGTCAACATGCCCGCGCGCGTGGTCGCGCCCACCAGCGTGAACGGTTGCAGGTCGAGCTTGACGCTGCGCGCGGCCGGGCCATCGCCGATCATGATGTCGATCTGAAAATCCTCGAGGGCCGGATAGAGAATTTCTTCGACCACCGGCGATAGGCGATGAATCTCGTCGATGAACAGCACATCGTTTTTTTCGAGATTGGTGAGGATGGCCGCGAGATCGCCCGGACGTTCGAGCACCGGCCCCGAGGTTTGCCGAAGGTTCACGCCCATTTCGCGCGCGACGATGTGCGCAAGCGTCGTCTTGCCCAAACCCGGCGGGCCGAACAGCAGCACATGGTCGAGCGCTTCGGCGCGCTTGCGTGCCGCGCCAATGAAGATTTCGAGTTGGCCACGAATTTTTTCTTGGCCCACGTAGTCATCGAGCGCGCGCGGCCTAAGCGCGCGCTCGACGGCTTCTTCGTTGGGATTAAGCGGGGCGGGCGCGACGAGCCGCGCGCCTAAATCATCATGATCGATCGACATGCGACCGATTATGACCCACGCCCTAAGGCCGCGTTCCCGTGATCTCTTTGAAGAACGCTTGCGGACTGGGCTTGCGTTTTAAAAACGCCCGTACCAAGTCCGCCGGCGGTCGCTCGCCGCCTCGCGAAAGAATCGTTTCGCGATAACGATGGCCGACCTTCGGATCCAACATACGGCCTTCAAAGGCCGAAAGCATGTCAAGCGCCAAGACTTCCGACCACATATAGCCGTAATACCCAGCCGCGTAACCGCCCACGATATGACCGAAGCCGGCCGGAAACTTAGTGCCTTCGACATACCCAAGCGGTGTCTTCGATTGCAGATCGATCCAGGTATCAAGCGCCGACTTAGGACTGGCTTGCGCCAACGCCATATCGAACGACGCATACAACCATTGGTTCGCGTAGTCGTTCGCGCGGCCGAACTTGCGCGCGGCATCGAGCTTGGCGATTTGATCCGAACTTAGGCGCGGACATTCGGGGCATACCTTGGCGAACAACGCGAGCGCTGGTTCGCGTCGCGCCCATTCCTCGAACATTTGCGAAGGCGCCTCGACGAAATCGCGCTTCACCGATGTGCCGGCGTGATCGACGTACCGCGTGGTTGAAAGCAGGTTGTGCAGCACATGACCGAATTCGTGCAACAGGGTTTCAAGCTCGTTGTGATTAAGCCCTTCGCGATTGAAGTTGGTAACAAGCGCTGAGATTGGCGTTCGTTGAAGCCTGGTCGAGCCGCGACGTATCGGGAACGCGGCCGCATGGTTGTATTTGCCGTCGCGAGGAAATAAGTCGAGATACACGCCGCCCAGGAACCTGCCGCGCCGGCCGTTGGTATCGGCATCGAAGACGTCGTAATACCGAACATCGGCATGCCATACCGGCACGTCGCGCTTGACGAACCGTATGGAATACAACCGTTGCGCGAGCTCCATCGCGAACTGGACGCTTTTCTCGGTTGGGAAATAGCGACGTAACGCTTCTTGATCGACCGAATACAAGCTCTTGCGTAGCGACTCTTGGTAAAACGCGACATCCCAACGTTCCAGCCGCGTGGATTCCAAGGGCTGTGTGGTCGTCTTGGCCTTGAGCGCGCGCAACTCCTCGAGATAACGCCGTTGCAAGGGCGTAACCGCGTTTTCTACTTGATCGAGAAACGCCCCCACCGCAGCGGGTGTGCCGGCCATGCGCCGACGCAGTTGGAAGGTCGCGAAATCGGGTAAGTCGTATAGCGATGCAAGCTCTTGCCGCAAGGCGGTGATCTCGTCGAGCAGTGCCAAATTGGCATCGCCGCCTTCGTTTTGCTTGGCGATCCAATACCGCTTACGACCCGCCTCGCTCGTCGCCAATTGCAAGTACGGAACGAACGAAGGCGTGCGTAAATCAAGCAGATAACGACCCTGCTCATCGCGCGGCTTGTCCTTGAGGTAACTCTCGGGAAGGCCATTCATTTCTTCGGCGGTAAACGCCACGCGCGTGGCATCGTCACGCAAGTTTCGGCTGAAGGCTTGCTCGATGGCCTCCATGCGTTCGTTGATCGCCTTGACGCGTGCCCGCTTTTCCAGCGGCAACGTCACGCCGCTATCTTCAAAGCCTTCGAGAAGATCTTTTCGCAACTCGCGATCGATGGCGTCACCGCTCGACGACTTCATGACGCGGCGGTACAACGCTTCGCTTTGAAACAGCTCGGTATTGAACGGCGAAAACTTAACCACGCACGCTTCGGCCGCGTCGCGCACGGCTTTATCGGGCGAGACGTTAGCCAGCAAATACACCGGATTTAGCCAATCCTCATTTAATGCTGAGAGAGCGTTCCATTCCGTTAACACGCCTTGAGGTTGCGCGTGGGCTTCCATCGCGGCCTTGCGCGATCGTAGTTGTTCAAGAATACGATCGCACTGCGCTTGAATGGTCTGCGCGTCATGAAGCGGCGCTTGAGATTGTGTTTGCGCATGAGCGGTCGCCGCCACCAAAAAAAGTGACGAGATCATTCGTCTGGCAATACGATGTCGAAGCATGATGAATCGCATTCCTTAGTTATCTCCTATTGCATGGCTTATGAATGAACGCAGCGTGGTGCCGGAAAACTTAAACGATGTCGATTACGTCCACACATTCTTTCCCGCGTTAAGTCCTCATCGGGCACGGTTGCGTCTGTTGTGCCTGGGTATTCAATGCCCCGAAATTTCAAACGCGTGCGAATTAGGATTTGGCCTCGGTATTAGTACCGCCATCCATTCCGCAAGCTCGAACGTGAATTGGTATGGGGCTGACTTCAATGTTAACCAAGCCGCGTTCGCGCAAGGGCTCATCAACACGAGCGGCTCGAACGCGAAGCTTTACCACGAAGAGTTCGAAGATTTTTTTGACCGTGTCGATCTGCCGGATTTCGATTTCATCGGTCTGCATGGCGTGTGGAGTTGGGTGCCAAGCTACACCCGCGATCAAATCGTCGATTTCATTCGACGCAAGCTCAAGCCCGACGGCGTGGTCTATATCAGCTACAACACCATGCCTCGATGCGCGCCCATGCTGCCTTTGCGGGAGCTGATGGTGGAGTTCACTCAACGCAATAAAGTGAGAGGCCAGAGCGCGGCGGCGACTGCTAGCAATGCACTTCAATTCTTAGACAAATTTTGGGCGATTAACCCGTCCTATAAACAAACATGCCCCGATCTTGGTCAACGTATTGAAGATTTAAAAAAAGAAAATCCGGCCCAGATTGCACATGAATATTTGGCAAGCGATTGGCAGCCAATAAATTTTTGGCAGATGGTGAATGAATTGGATCGCTCACATTTGCGTTATGCGTACTCTGAAAATTTTGTCTCATCGATTGATGCGCTTAATTATTCGCCGGAGCAGTGTGAGTTTTTAAATCAAGTCTCCGATCTCGTATTTCGCGAGGGACTGCGTGACATCATTTTTGATCGGCAATCTCGCTACGACGTGTGGGTGAAAGATGGTCGCGTGCTTGAGGCATCCGAAGGGCTTCGCATATTGCGTACGCAGCAGGTCGTGCTAGTGCAACCAACATCCAAGGTTTCGTTGAAAATTAAAACTCGACTAAACGAAACAGCGTTACCAGATCAAATTTATCAACCATTAATTGAGGCACTAGGGAATAACCGACCTAAGACGATTGGAGAGTTGGAGGCTGAGTTAGCGCCGTTTGAAATTGATATTAATGCGCTTGTGATTGCTATTTTGATGTTGGTGAGCTTATGCATTATTTACCCAGCGCAAGATCGCGTCGTAATTGAAGAAAACGTTTTACGCGCTCAAGGACTTAATGCTCACCTTATTGAGCAAACTTGGACAATCGAAGGCAAGTGCTATCTCGCTTGCCCAGTGACAGCGTCGGGTGTGGCGATAGAGCCGTTGCACCGCTTATTTCTTCAAGCGGAACGTCGTGGAATGTCTGACCCTAAGCGATGGGCGCTATTCGCTGTTGAGAAGCTTTGCGGTATCAATGAAGGTACTAAGCAAGAATCATTGGACGAAATAACGCGGCGTGCTTACGCGTTCGCGCAAATCGATCTCCCTGTTCTAAAAACGCTACGCGTTATTTAACCAGTAAGGCATAAGTCAACAGATGTTAGGTAACCTCAGTGACTTCAATTACACCTACGGATTTTATTCAGCGCTCAATCCGTTTCGAACAAAGTTCAGGCTCATTCATGCCGGAATCGAGCCACCTAATTTTTCAAATGCGTGTGAGCTAGGTTTTGGTTTTGGTTTAAACGTAGCCCTGAATTCGGCGGGATCGTCCATTCGTTGGTATGGAACTGACTTTAACGCCAATCAAGCAGCGTTCGCACAAGAGTTAACTAATGTGGCGGGTGTCGATGCCAAACTATTCAACGAAGCGTTTAAAGACTTTATGTATCGCCCCGACTTGCCGGATTTTGATTTCATCGGCATGCATGGGCTGTGGAGCTGGGTGTCCGACGAAAGCCGAGCACTAGTCGTCGACTTTTTGCAACGTAAGTTAAAAGCAGGTGGAGTCGCTTATATCAGCTACAACACTTCGCCGCGCTGCGGCCCAATGATTCCCGTACGTGATTTGTGGATTGAACACGTACGTCTTTTAGAAGCAAAAACCGAGGCGCCGACTGAGAAAATTATCAACGCACTCAATTTTTTTGAAAAGCTCCTTGCAACTAATCCTGCCTACGTAAAAGCTTGTCCGGATATCGTCCAACGTCTTGCTTTTATTAAATCGCAGAATGTGAATTACGTTGCTCACGAGTATTTTGCCGAAGCTTGGCATATCACCTACTTCTCGAAAATCGTCGCCGACCTTGAGCCCGCTCAACTTACTTATGCGTATCACGAGAACGTAGTCCTCACGCTTGACACGCTTAATTTGCAACAGGCGCAGATCGATCTTTTGGCTCAAATTACCGATCCGGTGTTTCGCGAAAACGTTCGCGACTTCATGATTGATCGGCAGTATCGGCAAGACTTTTGGGTGAAGGGCGTACGGCGACTTACCAGTCACGATCGATTAGCGAGGTTACGTGCTCAGCGTGTGATTCTGGTGCGCGATCCCGCCAGATTATCGCTTTACGTGAACTCTACTCTTGGTGAGGTCACACTCTTTGAAGAGGTGTATCGCCCGATACTCAATATGCTGTCAGATTATTCGGTGAAAACGATTGGCGAATTAGAAGAGAAGTTGTGTGGCGAAGACCTAAGTTTTGAAGCACTCATGCTTAGCTTGCTTGTCTTGATGTTTAAGCTCGCTGTCTTCCCAGCGCAAGATCAGCAGGCGATAGTGAATGCCAAACCATGTACCGACCGACTAAATAAACACCTTATACAAAAAGCTCTGGATGACGGAAAAGTAGAGTATTTGGCGTCACCGGTTACAGGTAGTGGTATTGCAGTGGAACGATACCAACAAATTTTTTTATTAGCACGACTTAACGGAATACACGCACCAGAACAATGGGCACGCTACGCCACTGATGAACTACTCGCGCGGTGCCAGACCATCAAAACCGACGACGCCACCTTGACCGACCCCCAAGCGATGTACACCGAGCTTTTACGACAGGCCAATGAATTCGCGAATAGCCGGCTAAGGATTTTGCAAGCGTTGCAAATCGCTTAGGACTTCGACAACGATTTAAGTGCGAGCCGTATCCCGTCGGACACGCCGGTTCCAGCGGGTAAGCCTTTGGTCGCGCCGATCGCTTCGCGTTCCGAATAACCAAGCGCCATGAGCGCATGCACCACGTCGGCCGACGCGGCTTCGGTGCTCGACGCGAGTGGCGCCAGCTCCGGTCCCAGCTTGCCTCGCAGCTCTAGCAACAAACGTTCAGCGGTTTTTTTACCGATGCCAGGCACGCGGATTAAGCGCGATGCGTCTTGCGTGGCGACGGCTTGCGTGAGGTCGCTCACCGACAAGCCCGACAACAAGGCAAGCGCGGTGCGCGCGCCCACGCCACTGATCTTGAGCAACTCCCGGAACGCCGAGCGCTCTTGTGGCGTGATGAAACCGAACAGCAAATGCGCATCCTCGCGCACGATCAACTGCGTATGCAGCGACAGCGCTTCGCCCAAGGCGGGCAGGGCGAAGAAGGTGCTCATCGGAACATCGAGCTCGTAGCCCACGCCGCCTATGTCGACCACGATTTGCGGCGGATTTTTTTCGACGAGTCTGCCGGTTAAGCGTCCGATCATGATGAATGCTTTAGTAAAAACTTAGACGAGACGCCCGCCGCGCAGACGCAGTTTTCGCGTGGCCGCGCGTGCGAGCGATGTTGGAGTGGTCGCGCGGATATGCGCGGTGGTGGAGCCCGCATGCGCATGCGTGATCGCGCAAGCCAACGCGTCGGCGGCGTCCGCTTGTGGCGCGGCGGGTAGATTGAGAAGCCGCATCACCATCGCTTGCACTTGTTCCTTGGATGCACGGCCGGTACCCACCGTCGATTGCTTGACTTGCAATGCGGTGTACTCATGCACTGGTAGACCCGAGAGCACGAGCCCCGCGATTGCCGCGCCGCGTGCTTGGCCGAGTAGGAGCGTTGATTTCGGATTGACGTTGACGAACACGATTTCGACGACCGCGCAGTCAGGCTTTGTGTCGCGCACCACCTGCGCCACGCCGTCGACGATCGTGCGAATGCGTTCGGCGAGGCTGTCGTTCGGATTCGTGCGAATGACCCCGGAGGCGCCATACGTTAGACGAGCGCCGTGCTGTTCGATCAGGCCAAAGCCAGTTCGTTGCAAGCCAGGGTCGATGCCAAGAATGCGCGCCATGTGAGCGGCGACGTTAGCACGGCGTGATGCGCAAGACATGCTTCGCGCATCACGCGATGCGCTTAATGGCGGAAATGCCGCACGCCGGTGAGCACCATCGCAAGACCGCGTTCGTTCGCGGCGGCGATGACCTCGTCGTCACGCACGCTGCCGCCCGGTTGAATCACGCACGCCGCGCCCGCATCGGCCACCACGTCGAGTCCATCGCGAAACGGGAAGAAGGCATCCGACGCCACGGCCGAGCCCTTGAGCGACAAGCCCGCGTTCTCCGCCTTGATGCTTGCGATGCGCGCCGAATCGATTCGGCTCATCTGGCCCGCGCCGACGCCCAGGGTCATGCCCTCGGCGCAAAAGACGATGGCATTGCTCTTGACGAACTTAGCCACCTTCCAAGCAAACAAAAGGTCGTCGAGTTGCTGTGGTGTCGGTACGCGTTGCGTCACCACGCGCAATTCCGATGCTTGCACATTGCGCGCGTCGGCCGATTGCGCGAGCAAGCCACCGCCAATGCGTTTGAGGTCGAGTACGGGTTTGTCGGTCGAGCCCAGCGGCACTTCGAGCACGCGCACGTTTTGCTTGGCGGACAATACCGTGCGTGCTTCGGGCGTGATGTGCGGCGCGATCAATACCTCGACGAATTGCTTGGTCACCGCTTCGGCCGCGCGCGCATCCAACGGCTGATTGAAGGCGATGATGCCGCCGAAGGCCGACGTGGTGTCGGTCTTGAAGGCTTTGGTGTACGCGTCCAGCGCATCGACGCCAGTCGCCACGCCGCATGGATTGGCGTGCTTGATGATCACGCACGCGGGTGCCTCGAATGTCTTGACGCATTCCCAGGCGGCATCCGCGTCGGCTAAGTTGTTGTAGGACAACTCCTTGCCTTGCAATTGTCGGTAGTTAGCCAACGCGCCGGGCGGCGGAAGTAAGTCGCGATAAAACGCGGCGGTTTGATGCGGGTTCTCGCCATAGCGCATGTCTTGCACCTTGGCGAAATGCAGATTGAGCACGTCCGGGTACTCGTTGCGCTGGGGAACAAGCGCGGGTTCGGGCGTTTTGGCGATCGAGGTCAGGTAATTCGTGATCGCGCCGTCGTATTGCGCGGTGTGCGCGAATACCTTCGTCGCGAGTTTTACCTTCGTCGCGACGCTTACATCGCCTTTGGTTTTGATTTCATCGAGCACGGCCGCGTAATCGTGTGGATCGACGATGACCGCGACATCGCGATGATTCTTCGCCGCCGCGCGCAGCATCGTCGGGCCGCCGATATCGATGTTCTCGATGGCGTCCTCGAACGTGCAGTTCGCGCGCGCGATGGCTTGTTGAAACGGATAGAGGTTGACGACGAGTAGATCGATGGTCGCGATGCCATGTTGTTCGAGTGCCGTCATATGCGCGGGCAGGTCGCGTCGCGCGAGCAAGCCGCCATGCACTTTGGGATGCAAGGTTTTCACGCGGCCGTCGAGCATTTCGGAAAAGCCGGTGTAGTCGGCCACCTCGACCACGGGCAGGCCGTTGTCGGCCAACAATTTGGCGGTACCGCCCGTGGAAAGAATCTTGATGTCGAGTGCGTGCAGCGCGCGCGCGAATTCGAGCACGCCGGTTTTATCGGAAACGGAGATGAGAGCTTGACGAATCATGATGAACTTCTTGTTAGAGCAAACCGTGTTGCTGCAACTTCTTGCGCAGCGTGTTGCGATTGATGCCGAGCATCTCCGAAGCAAGCGATTGATTGCCTTGTGCTTGTTCCATGACGACGGCGAGCATTGGGCGTTCCACCGTGTTCATGACCATGTCGTAAATGCCGCTTGGTTGTTCGCCGCCGAGATCGCGGAAGTATTTTTCCAAACTGCGCGTAATGCACTCTTCAATGTTGTGCTTGCTCATGCTGCGAGAGGCTCCATCAATCGTTCTTGCCCATGCCGCGCGATATAGGGCAGCGGGTCTTGGGGACGGCCAAGGCCATCGAGGTATTGCATGACGGCCACGCGTTGCGCGTCCGTCGATTCAAGCGTGTTCATGCGCGCGCGAAATTCCGCTTCTTTGGGCAATTGCCGCACGTACCACCCGATGTGCTTGCGCGCGCTGCGCACTCCGGTGAATTCGCCATACAGCGCGTAATGGTCCTGCAGGTGCGCCACCAGCGCCCGCTGCACCT
>DASTRU010000256.1:0-2448 GCA_035761045.1 Burkholderiaceae bacterium
CGTGTGCTTACGCGCGTTCTCGCAACAAACTGATGCCGCGTTCTTTCAAGCTGGTTCGCTAGGCGCGGCGATGATCGGCGTCTCGTTAGTGCTTAATGGACTGGCGCGACGTGTTGGTCAGCAAGAGCGGATGGTGCTTGCGAAGAATGTTGAATTACAGGCGCAGATTGAAATGAATCGCCTAGTGATTCGCGATATGCCGCAAGGGGTTTTGGTGATGTCCCCGCGTGGAGAGGTTAAGGCGGCGAACCCGGCGGCGCGATTGATGTTGGGAGCGAGTCGCTCGACCGCGGAAGATCAGTTCGATCGATGGATGCGCGAATTCCAACCATCCCTGGTGACGTTACTCGCGGACTGGGCGAAAAATCCGGGCCGCGAACCACGCGTGCAAGAATTAATTGTCGATGCCGCGCCAGCGACACGACAAATCGTTTCTATGAACGCGACCTTACCTCTCGCCGCGCGACCCCGCATGATTCGCGTGCGTTCAATTCCCGCGTTAACCAACGAACGCGAAGCGCCGTTCGTGGTGTACCTCGAGGATTTACGCGAGGTCGAGGCGCAAGCGGTCCAGCTAAAACTCGCATCCATGGGACGTTTAAGCGCGAGCATCGCGCATGAAATTCGCAATCCCTTGGCCGCTATTGGTCATGCGTCGGCATTGCTTTCCGAAGAGCATCGCGAGCCGGCGGGCGTACGGCTTATTCGTATCATCGATGACAACGTGCGGCGCCTTGATCGCATCGTGAATGACATCTTGGCTGTGTCACGTAGTGCGCGAGCGAATCCAGAGCAAATTGATCTCACCGTTGGACTGCCTGCCGTAGTTGACGATTTCGCACGCGCGCATGGCGTTCGTCGTGAGCGCATTACGATCGATGTGCCCGAAGCGGCGGCGGTCATGTTCGATCGCACGCACTTCACGCAAATTCTCGACAACTTGTTATCGAATGCAGTGAGGCATGCATCCGAGCAGGACGGTGCGATTGAAATCGTGATGGACGCGGCGCCGACCGGAGAGTTATCAATTAGCGTGATCGATGATGGCCCGGGAGTGCCGGAGTCCTTACGCAGCCAATTGTTCGAGCCGTTCTTCACGACGTTTCGCAAGGGCACGGGACTTGGGTTGTATTTGGCGCGCGAATTGGCGATCGCTAATCATGCAACGCTGTTCCTTGACGACGCGGGGCGTCTTTCGGGAGCATGCTTTACTTTGCGTATTGCAACGACATCGCATAAAGCGGGCGTTAAAACGCTATGACTACGGCAGTGATCGAAACTTCAAAGCTAGAGCCTTTACGCAATGGCATTCCGCGCATGCTCATCGTTGATGACGAGCCCGATCTGCGCGAGTTGCTTGAACTCACCGCGCTCAAGATGGGGCTGGATGTCGAATCGGCGGAGACAGTGTCGGGCGCGCGCGCGATGTTGGCGCGCAAGACGATTTCCGTGTGCCTGACCGATATGCGTTTGCCCGATGGCGACGGAATTGAAATCGTACGGTTGATCGCGGAACAACTTCCAACGACTCCAATCGCCGTCATCACCGCGTATGGAAGCACCGAGACGGCAGTAACCGCGCTAAAAGCCGGCGCATTCGATTTTTTGTCGAAGCCCGTGGCGCTCGATCAATTACGCGCGACGATTCAATCCGCGTTGCGACTGCAAGACAACTCGACACGTCAAAAACGAGCGGCTGTTTCGAATCCAGAGGCCGGAAGTCGCGATGTATTGGGAGAGTCGACGGCGATGCGCGAAGTGCGCGCGATGATCGCTCGCTTGGCTCGAAGCATGGCGCCGGTGGCGATTTACGGTGAGTCGGGCACGGGTAAGGAAGTGGCCGCGCGCGCGATTCATGCGGCGAGTGCGCGAAGTGGTCAGGCGTTTGTCGCCGTGAACTGCGGTGCTATTCCCGATACCTTGATGGAAGCTGAATTCTTCGGTTATCGCAAAGGCGCGTTCACGGGAGCGGAGCAGGATCGCGAAGGATTTTTTCAAGCGGCGAACGGCGGAACCCTATTGCTCGATGAGATCGCCGAGTTGCCCTTGGGCATGCAAGTCAAGTTGTTGCGCGCGATTCAAGAACGGCGTGTACGTAAAGTGGGGTCGACGACGGAAGAGCCGGTGGACGTACGCATCATCAGCGCGACCCATCGCAATTTGCCCGAACGTGTGGCGCAAGGCTTGTTTCGGCAAGACTTGTTTTATCGCCTTAACGTGATCGAACTTCGCATGCCGCCGTTGCGCGAGCGGCCGGAAGACATCGCGCTTTTGGCGGAATCGATTTTGGCGCGGCTTGCCGCGTCGGAAGGGCGACGCGTGCCGCGTCGATTAAGCCGTGCGGCGCTTGGGACGCTAACGACATACGCGTTTCCAGGCAATGTGCGAGAGCTCGAGAATGTGTTGGAGCGCGCCAGCGCATTCGCGGCGGACGACGAGATCGACGCG
>DASTRU010000257.1:0-6178 GCA_035761045.1 Burkholderiaceae bacterium
GGCTCGGCGATGATTCGACGCGGCAGGTTTTCATAGGCCCATTCGCGATGTAGCTTGCTGTAATCGCGCTTGAGCCAACGCTCCATTTGCTTGCGGCAATGCTTGATCGTGGCGGCGTCACGGTCGTGCACCATCAGCACCATTCCGCTGCCCACCGACGCCTTGATCACGCAGGGCACGGGAAGCTTTTCGAGCGGAACATCGCTTGCGTCCAACCATACGCCGAGCAACGGCACTAAATATTCGCTCCCCACTTCGCGAGCGATGTATTCGCGCATCGCGAGTTTGTCGGCGGCCACCTTCAGCAAGGGATTGCGAGAGCGCAGCATGTACGCCTGAATGTGCTCGTTGAACGTGCGCGGTTCGCGGTAATTAGGCCAACTATGAAAGTAAGCCAAATGGCCCAAGGCGAGATACCAATGATCGGGCACCGGCGCAAGAACACGACGGATCAAGGCGAGGTGAGGGCGATGCGGAATTACATGGCTCCAGCGACCAACGAGTTCGCGCATTGAATTAAAAAATCGTCCCGGCCAGCGCGCTTGTCGTGGTGTTTGGGTGGATGACGCGTCTCTATGGACGGTATCTGACGGGGCGCCCATATTGCTTGCGAGACCATTATCAAGAGGATGACCGACGACATCGTGCATGGAAGTCTCACTAGGATGCAGCCGGCACGACCCTAAATCCGCCGGCGATGGGAGGGCGTGCACGGTGCACATACAGCGCGACCAACAAAAGACTAAAAATGACGGGAATAAAGCGCGAGGCGGTGAAGTAGTTGAACCGCAGCAACTCGATCATGAACAAGAAGCACGACGGATAACCAAGCAGGCCCGACATTCGTCCCGCCACGAAGCGTCGGTATAGCAAGCCAATCACGAAGCCGATCGCAAGGAAGTAAAGCGCCGAGCCGAAATACCCCACGTCGTACACGATGGGAAACAGCCCCGACGGGTTGTTGAATTCTTCTCGAGCGAATTGTTCGAGAAAGTCTTGATAGGCAATGCGCGCGTCGCCAAACACGCTTCGTAAAAGACGACCCGCGAGCGGCAATAAATACGCCCATTCGAAGACGAAGCGGCCGGTATATCCGGGCCAATCGTGCGTGTGTTCGAGCAAACCAATGCCGTTGTTCGACGCGGTGGCGTAGTAGGTCAGCAATCGGTCGAACGAAAACGCCCAGATCGACGAATACGAGTCGCGATAAAACTCCCACGATCTAAACGACTCGGTGAAGGTAAACAACAAATACACGATAACGGGCGCGATCAACGGCAAAAGCTTAAGCAAGCGTCGGCGTCCGTAGGAGCGGATGGGACGCAAGGCCGCCCCCGCGATGAAATACGCGCATACGATTTCGAGTATCGCGAGCCGTTCCGACCATACGAACACTCGAAAAATCGTCAACGCGAATACGAGTACGAGACCGTAGCGTTCCCAACGCGCAAGCGGTTTACCGGAAAGCCACGGTTTGATCGCGCAGGCAACGGTGTAGGCGACGCCGCATTGAGTGAGGGTGGTCAAGCCTGGCCGCGTGACAATCAACCCGCGCAGGTTGGCACGCTCGCCCTGCACGATTTGCATTAATAGATCGGGCTCGAGCGCGATTGGATAGAACCACACCACGTAGGCGAAGACCGTTAGAAACAACAGCAAGGCCATGAGCCACGCAGGAAAGGTAAGCGGCCCGGTCCGCGCGGGCATGGGCGCAAGACGAACGCACGAGCCCATCAACGCTCCAGTCGCGAGCGTGACGAGGAGCATTAATCCCCACCAATAATTCGTGCTGGGTATGAAACTCGGCACGCCGACTTGGTCGAAGTCGAATGACATGAAGCTTAGGTACACGGGCACGACGAGCAGCATCACCGTGAGCGTGGGATGCATCCACCACGCGCGCGAAAGCGTCCAGGCGCGTGCTCGGGGAGGGATGTGCATGCTCGGCCGCGGCGACATCATGTGGCCTCGCTACTCGAAGCCGCCTTGCTACCCAACACGCGGCGGACAAATGCCTTGATGCTGCCCGACGTATTCGTCGACGCGATCTTGCGTACAAGCGGCAACGGCAGCCAGACGACAAGCGCTAACCATCCGAGCATGACGATTTTTTCAAACATCGAATAACCAGGCCATTCGCGCAACGACCTCCATTGCAAGCGCAACAGGCGGATCGCGGTGTCGTCGGGCCACGGATGGTCATTAGGAAACATGCGCCACGACAAGGCACGCGCGCGCATGCTCCACGGTAGCGGCAGGAACGGTCCAGGCACATTGATACCCGCGCGTCGCTCGATCCATTCCAGCGTGACGTCGCGTCGCATGTGTTCGGAAATCAACACATCGCGCATCGAGTTATTGATGTTGCCGAACACGCCGGTCGAACGATTGCCTTCGCGATGCAAGCGATACGAACCGAGTTCGCGATTGATGCTCGCGACGCGTCCATGAAGCGGCGCGGTGAGAAAGGGCAGCGTGTCGGCCGCGCGTCGCCAGCGATGCGTTTCCATCGGGAAGTACCGCGCGATCGCATCGCGTCGGTACATGTTGCCGCTGGATGGCGGACCCGCGTAATGCCCGAAGCGACGGATAAGCCTTTGCACTTGGTCCGGCGAGTCTTGATCGTCGTGCATGAGGTAGGGCACGCCGCCGCCGATAAGGGCGCCTGACCGATCGATGAACCGCAAACGATATTGCACCTTGCTTACGCCCGGGCTCGCGACCGCCATGCACGCGGCGACGGTATCGGCGTCCAGCAAATCGTCGGAGTCGAGGAACAGCACCCATTCGCCTTGCGCGCGCGCCATGCCTTCGTTATAGGCCGAGCCTTGTCCGCCGTTGACGGTGCGTACCGCTTCAATACGTTGACCGTATCGTTGGATGACGTCCCACGAATCGTCGGTGGAACCGTCGTCGACAACGACGACCTGCACGTTGGGATAGGTTTGCGCAAGCGCGCTATCGATGGCTGCGCCGACGAAGCGACCGTAGTTGTAGTTATTGATCAGGATGGATACACGCATGGCGAATCAACTCCTAAAAGCGGCGGGTTGCGTAGCCGTGAGCGCACGGGGCGGGCGGGGCCGTCGAAGACGATCGAGCACGAGATAAATCCAACTGGCGATCATGCCGGCCGACAAACCCACCGGTCCCGCGAACGCGCCTAATAAATCGAACAAGCCCCACAACACGAGCGCCGATGTCGCGCAGGCAATGCCCCATTTCGCGGCCAACGCGCGTGGCCGGTTTCCAGCGGTTAACGTAAGCACGACCGCTTGATCGACGAAGAACAACGCGGCGAATCCGGTTCCGGCGACTAAATAGCGGTAACCCGCCGCGAACTCGGGCGAGAACACGGTACTCAACGCCCATTCACCAAGCAGCCATGCGCCGAGCACGCCCAACAGTCCAATGCAGGCGATGGCACCCAACACTCGCACGTACCACCGCGTTGAACGGCCTTCTTCCAATGCCCGGTAAAAGAACGCCGGTCCAATCGACACACCAATGATCGTTGCAATCTGTAGCCACACCTCGACCAATTGCATCGCGGTGCCGTAGATGCCGAAGTCGTGCGGCGTTAGTAAGTGCGCGAGCACGAGGCGGTCGGTACGCAAGAACAAATGCGATAACAGCAGGCCGATTTGAAAACGCACGCCAAAGCGAAACAAGGCCATCGCGCGCTGCCGAGTAATCGTGCGCTTAAGTTGCGATAACGGCGCCAGCGCCCGCATGCTGCTGGTTTGCATGACGGCCGCGACCAAGGCTTCAAGCACCCAGGCGAGCGCGGGCACCCAGACCGGTGCGCCCAACCACACGGCTACGATGACGAACGCGCCGCGCGCGACAAGTCCCACGCTACGAATGATGACCGGCGGACGGTTTAAGTTGCGTGACTGCCAATACGTCACCGCGATGAAGAATGGCTCGATCAAGGGCGCGGCCATCAGCGTGACGAGCGAAATCACGAGTCGATCGTGATCGTTCACCGTCAATAGCGTGAATATCGCGACGGCGATCGCGGCGAGTGTCGTGCCGACCATGCGCACGATCCATACATTGGCCACCATCGCGCCCACGCCGTGATTACGCCTGCACAAGCGCGGCATGATGGCCGCCGCGGCGCACACGAAACTTAGGCCCAGCGTGGTCTGCAATAAGGCCATGGCGTAGGCGTAATGGCCCGAGCCTACCGGGCCGTACTGCCGGGCAAGCAGTCCGAAGACGACGAGTCCCACCACGATGGCCAACGCCTTGTCGGCGAAGAGCCAGAGGAAGTTTCGCAATACCGCAAGCCGAACGGTGCGGCGCGGCGGTAAATTGGCAGTCACGCTTGACACGGTTTAGGCCGCCTTGCGAGTCGCCAATGACGCGGCGGCGGCGCGCACCGCATTCACACCCGCAGCGCCAATTTCGGGATGACGTAGGCCAAGCATGAGATTGGCTTCCCAATACCCGATCTTGTTGCCGCAGTCGTAGCGCGTGCCTTCGTACTTGCAGGCAACCACGGAACGCGAGCGAAGCAAAGCTTCGATGCCGTCGGTGAGTTGAATCTCGCCGCCGGTACCGCGCGGAGTGCGTTCGAGCTCGGCGAAGATCTCGGGTTCGAGCACGTAACGGCCCACGACCGCGAGCGTGGAGGGCGCATCCTCGGGCTTGGGTTTTTCGACGATATGCACGACTTGGCGCACGTCCTCGCGCGCTCCATCGATAACTTCGCCGCCTTCGAGCGTGCGCGTCGCGACGATGCCGTAGCGCTGCGTATGTTCGCGCGGCACTTCCTCCACGCCGAGCACGCTCGCGCCGTGCAGGTGGTATTGATCGATCAACTGCTTCGTCACGCTCACATCGGCGTCGATCAAGTCGTCGGCCAACAACACCGCGAACGGTTCGTTGCCGACCAAGGGCGCCGCGCACAACACGGCGTGTCCTAGTCCCAGGGCTTGCGCTTGGCGCACGTACACGCACTTGATGTTGGGCGGCAATACATTGCGCACCAACTTCAGCAACGCGTCCTTGCCGCGTGCTTCAAGCTCGGCTTCCAGCTCGGGTGACGCGTCGAAGTGATCCTCGATCGCGCGCTTGCTGCGGCCGGTCACGAAGATCATTTCCTCGATGCCCGCCGCGATGGCTTCTTCCACCGCGTATTGAATGACGGGCTTATCGACGATTGGCAGCATTTCCTTGGGGCAGGCCTTGGTCGCCGGTAAAAAACGCGTGCCTAAGCCCGCGACCGGAAATACGGCCTTGCGGACCGCGCGAGTATTGGAATTGGAGAGGCGGCTCATTTAAGTGTCCTTTCAAGCTCAAGCGGTCTTCAAGTAGCGGTAGTCGTAAGCGCCGGTCGCGCGCGTTTCAGGCACGCCGTTGAACAACACGCCTTCGACATGCGCGCCCACGCCTTGTAGACGACGCACGGATTCGCGTAACTCACGCGTGGTGGTGACATCGGCTTGCGCGACTAAGTACGTCGCCATCGCGAACGGCGCGATCGCAAGCGTGTCGCCCACGGGCAGAATCGGCGCGGAGTCGATCAAGATCACGTCGTACCGCAGTTCGAGACTGGCGAGCAGCTCGCGCAACTTAGGCGACATCAACGCATCGGCTGGATTGCCGGCTGGTTTGCCTGGTAGCAACAAGTCGAGATTGGGCAACACGTCGCGTCGCACGACTTGATCGAACGTCACGTCGCTTGTCGCGACCTCGGCCAAGCCAGCACCGGGCGGTAGCCGAAATACGTTTGCAAACGCGGGCGGCGTAGATCCGCCTCGATCAGCAATACGCGGCGTTGCGGTCCGGTGCCACCACTTGGCGCGGTCATGAGCGCGGCTAAGTTGGCGGTGATGAATGTCTTACCCACGCCACCCGTGGGCGAGGCGATGAGAATGCTGCGCTTTTCGCGGCCTTGCGCCGACAGCGCCAAGGTCATATGCAAGCTGCGCAAGGTTTCCACCGCTGGTTCGCCAGGTGCGCGCAGCGTTAACAAGCGATTGCGCGCGAGCCCTTGCAGCCACGGCATGATCGGCATGCGCATGAGGCGACGTTGACGCGAGCTGTCGGGAATCGACACGATGGCCGGAAGACCGGTTTGCCGCTCGATATCGTCGGCTTCACGCAATGTGGAGTGCATGGTCCGCGCCAAGAAGGCCGCGAGAATCGCGAGAACCAAACCCGCGCC
>DASTRU010000258.1:0-2078 GCA_035761045.1 Burkholderiaceae bacterium
GCGCCGGTACCGGCCGATACGCTCGTCATTCATGGCGAGCTTGATGAAACGATTCCGCTGGCGGCGGTGCTCGATTGGGCGCGGCCACAAGAATTGCCCGTGGTCGTGGTGCCCGGCGCCGACCATTTTTTTCATCGGCGATTGCCCATCATCAAGCGGCTCGTCATGCATGCGCTGTCGGCGCCTTCCATGCTCGAGACCGCCGCTTAACCCCACGTTCAACGATTGACGAGCCATGCACGCTAGGCCCGTCCTGACTCCTCCCAACATTCGTCTTCCAAAAACCGATGCCTGCTCTTCGTCTTGCCCTTCGCGCGCCGCTTGGCGCTTGGCTTTCTTCGTTATGCATCGCGGCCGCGTCGCTTAACGCGGCGCACGCGCAAGTCCCGCCACCACCCGCGATCGCCGCGAAGTCGTGGATGCTCATCGACGTGACCGGCAATCGCGTGCTCGCGCAAAACGAGGTCGATACGCGCGTTGAACCCGCATCGCTCACCAAGCTCATGTCGGCCTACGTGGTGTTTCACGCATTGCGCAGCGGCGTCATCAAGAACACCGATGTCGTTCCCGTCTCAACCAAGGCGTGGAAGGCCGAAGGCTCGCGCATGTTCATCGAGCCGAACCGGCCGGTGACGGTGGACGAGTTGTTGCGCGGGATGATCGCGCAGTCGGGCAACGACGCGACGATCGCGCTCGCCGAACGCGTAGGCGGCAGCGAGGAACAATTCGTCGAGCTAATGAACCGCAAGGCCGCCGAGTTCGGCCTTAAGAACACCAACTTCCGTAACGCCACCGGCCTGCCCGACCCGGCCCACTACACCACCGCGCGCGACCTCGCGACGATCGCGCAGCGCCTGGTCAGCGACTTTCCCGAGTATTTGCCGCTGTACTCCTTGCGCGAGTACACCTACAACAACATCAAGCAGCCCAATCGCAATCGCTTGCTATGGACCGACCCGACGGTGGACGGCCTGAAAACCGGCCATACCGACGCGGCAGGCTGGTGCTTGATCGCCACCGCGAAACGTCCGCTCGCCGTACCCGCCAATGCCAAGCCGGGTGAGCGGCGCGTTCTATCGGTGGTGCTCGGCGCGGTTAGCGACGCCGCGCGCGCGCAGGAATCGCAAAAGCTGTTGAATCACGCGTTCTTGCATTACGACGACGTGCGCTTGTTCGAGGCCAATCAAGCCTTGCAAACCATCGGGCTTTACAAAGGCACGAAGCCGCAGGTGAAGGCCGGCGTGGCGCGCGACGTCATCGTTACCGTGCCGCGCGGCGCCGCCGACAAACTCAAGGCGAGTGTCGAGCGTAGCGACCGTTTGATCGCGCCGGTCAAGGCTGGGCAAGTGATTGGCAACGTCAAGCTCACCCTCGATGGCGAATTGGCGGGCGAACTGCCACTCGTCGCGCTCGAGGACGTTGATCAAGCCAGCGTCTTCGGCCGCGCCTACGACACCGTGCGGATTTGGCTCGGCAAATAACAACCTCAAAGGTGACGCGATGAACGCATCGAACTCCATGGAGCTTGCCGAACCGCTCGCCTACCTGAGCGTGGGCGGACAACCGGGCGACTGGGCGCCGGTCTCGCAAACCCGCGTGCCGGTACTCGATCGCGGCTTCATCTTTGGCGACGGGGTGTACGAAGTCGTGCCGATTTACGGCGGACGGCCGTTTCGCATCGAACAGCATCTCGCGCGGCTTGCGCGTTCGCTGCGCGAGCTGCGCATCGATGATCCGCAAGACGCCGCGGGTTGGACCTCCCTCGTCGAACAACTCGCAAGTCGCAACGCGCATTTGGGCGCGGACTTGATGGTGTATTTGCAGATCACGCGCGGCGTGGCCAAGCGCGACCACGCATTCCCCAAGGGCGCGATTCCCACCGTGTTTGGCATGGCCAATCCGTGGTCGCGGCCGACGCAAGAACAAATCGAGCGCGGCTTGGCGACGGTATCGATGGACGACAACCGCTGGGGCCGTTGCGACATCAAGGCGATCGCGCTGCTCGGCAACGTGCTCGCGCGCCAATACGCGGTGGATCACGACGCGGCCGAAGTCATCATGTTTCGCGACGGGTACTT
>DASTRU010000259.1:0-3927 GCA_035761045.1 Burkholderiaceae bacterium
GGAATATGCAGCGTGACGTTTTTGAGGTTATTGCCGCGCGCGCCATGCAACGCCAATTGCAACGGCTGGCCATCGTCGTCTTGCTTGAACGGCGTGCGTTCGCGCGGCAGGGCAATCGCGCGCGCGCCACTTAGGAATTGACCGGTGACGGACTTTGGATCGTCCATCACTTGCGCCGGCGTGCCTTGCGACACGATGGAGCCACCATGCTCGCCCGCGCCCACGCCCATGTCGACGACGTAATCGGCCGCGCGAATCGCGTCCTCGTCGTGCTCGACCACGAGCACGCTATTGCCTAAGTCGCGCAAGGTTTTAAGCGTGCCGATCAGTCGATCGTTATCGCGTTGATGCAAGCCGATGCTCGGCTCGTCGAGCACGTACATCACGCCCGTAAGCCCGGAGCCAATTTGCGAGGCAAGCCGAATGCGCTGCGCCTCGCCGCCCGAAAGCGTGTCGGCGTTGCGATCGAGGCTTAGGTAATCAAGCCCGACGTCGTTTAAGAACCGAAGCCGCGCGGCGATCTCGCGCACGATTTTGTCGGCGATCTCGGCCTTCGCGCCCTTGAGTTTGAGTTGCTCGAAATACCGTTGCGCCTCGCGCAGCGGCAAGGCGCTCACCGCGTAAATCGGTTGCGCCGCAGGTCCTTCGCCCAAGCGCACATGCCGCGCTTCGGTGCGCAACCGCGTGCCATGGCAGTGAGGGCAGGGCTGGCTGCTAATGAATTTCGCAAGCTCTTCGCGCACCGCGGTCGAATCGGTTTCCTTATAGCGGCGCTGCAAGCTCGGCAGCACACCCTCGAACGCATGTTCCTTGACGACGCGGCGGCCACGTTCATTCAAATAGGTAAACGGAATCGCTTGCTTGCCGGTGCCGTTGAGCACGACCTCGCGCACCTGTTCGGGCAATTCCTCGAACGGCGTTTCCACGTCGAACTCGAAATGCTGCCCAAGGCTTTGCAGCATTTGAAAGTAAAACTGATTGCGCCGATCCCATCCCTTGATCGCGCCACTCGCAAGCGATAACGATGGATGCGCGACGACGCGCTTCGGATCGAAAAACTCCGTCACGCCCAAACCGTCGCATGACGGGCACGCGCCGACCGGCGAATTAAACGAGAACAAGCGCGGTTCGAGTTCGGTGAGCGACCAACTGCAAATCGGACACGCGAATCGGTTGCTAAAAATGCGCTCGGCCTTCGGGTCGTCGGGCGCGGCGTCCATATCGAGCGTCATCGCGCGGCCTTCACCGTGACGAAGCGCGGTCTCGAACGATTCAGCCAACCGTTGCTTGGAATCGGGCCCGATCTTGAGACGATCCACCACGACGTCGATCGTGTGCTTATCGCTCTTCTTCAATGTGGGCAGATCGTCGATCTCGACGATGCGCGCGGGCGCCGTGCCCTTCACCGTCTCGGTGCGAATGCGAAACCGCACGAAGCCTTGCGCGCGGAAGCTTTCAAACACCTCGTGATGCTCGCCCTTGCGGCCGCGCACGACGGGCGCGAGGATCATCAGCTTCGATCCCTCGGGCAGCGCCATCGTCGCGTCCACCATTTGCGATACCGATTGCGCTTCCAATGGTTGGTCGGGATGGTGTGGGCAATGCGGCGTGCCCGCGCGCGCGAACAACAAGCGCAAATAGTCGTGAATCTCGGTCACCGTTCCCACGGTCGAGCGTGGGTTGTGCGAGGTGGCTTTTTGCTCGATCGAGATCGCGGGCGACAAGCCTTCGATCAAATCGACGTCGGGCTTTTCCATCAATTGCAGGAATTGCCGCGCGTACGCCGATAGCGACTCGACATACCGCCGCTGGCCTTCGGCATACAAGGTGTCGAACGCGAGCGAACTCTTGCCGCTGCCCGACAGTCCGGTGATCACGACAAGCCGGTTGCGCGGCAAATCGAGGTCGATGTTTTTAAGGTTGTGCGTGCGTGCGCCGCGAATGCGGATCTGGTCCATGCATCGATGCTGTTCGAGGTGCCCCATGCGTCGCGTGGGCAAACGGCCACTATAGCGGACGCGCGCGCGGTCTCGGCCTCGCACTTAAGTAAAGGCACAATCGCGCTCCATCACGCGTGGGCCTTCATTGAAACGGTTGGCCCATCCGCACCAGATTGGTTTTGCGCGGAATACACGTGGTTTTCGTCAAGCCTTACCAAGTCGATTAATGAAAATTCAAGCATCCACGGTGTTTGAGCCAATGTCCGCCATCGAGCGCCGCGCGAGTATTTCGCTGGCCGCTTTGTTTGGGTTGCGCATGCTCGGACTGTTTTTGATCCTGCCCGTCTTCGCGGTGCACGCGCGCTCCTTGCCGGGCGGCGATTCGGCCTGGCTCGTCGGCCTTGCCTTAGGGATTTACGGACTAACGCAAGGCGTGCTGCAAATTCCCTGCGGCATGGCGAGCGACCGGTTTGGCCGCAAGCCCGTGATCTTCGTCGGCCTCAGCATCTTCGCGCTCGGCAGCTTCGTCGCCGCGGCCGCGCCCACTCTTGGTTGGACGATCGTCGGCCGCGCCTTGCAAGGCGCGGGCGCGATCTCGGCGGCGGTCACGGCGATGATCGCCGATGCCACGCGCGAGCATCAGCGCAGCAAGGCCATGGCGATGGTCGGCGCCTCCATCGGACTGACCTTCGCGTTGAGCCTGGTGCTGGGGCCCACGTTGTACCGGCTGATCGGCATGAGCGGATTGTTCGCCTTGATCGGGGCGCTCGCCGTCGCGGCGATCGGCTTGGTGCGCTTCGTCGTGCCCGACGTGCCAATGCCGCAACACGCCACGCGCGTCGCGTTTCGCACGGTGCTGCTTGACCGGCAACTGCTGCGGCTCGACTTCGGCATCTTCGCCTTGCATGTCGTGCAAATGGCGATGTTCGTCGTGGTGCCGGTGTTGTTGGTGGAGCGGGCCGAGCTTGCGTTGTCGTCGCATTGGAAGGTGTATTTGCCGGCCGTGCTGGCGTCGTTCGCCGCGATGGTGCCGCTATTGAATTGGGCCGAACGCGTTGGCGGCGTTCGCACGTTATTCATCGCCTGCGTGTTGGGCCTGGCCGGGGTTGGGCTCGCGCTGCCATACGGGCGGGGCGTGTTGGTGTGGGCGGTGTTGCTGTTCGCGTTCTTCGTTGCCTTCAACGTGCTGGAAGCCTTGTTGCCCACCTTGGTCAGCAAGCTTGCGCCACCAAGCGAGAAAGGCGCGGCCTTGGGGGTGTACAACACCGTGCAAGCCTTGGGGTTGTTCGTGGGCGGCGCGGCCGGCGGATGGTTGACGACTCGCTTGGGTGCCGACGCGGTGTTTCACGCCGTGGTCGTTCTCGCGCTGGCGTGGTTCGTCGTGTGCCGAGGCATGCGTACCGAGGTGAAATAAGTCGACAGCTGTATGTATTTACAGCTCGCGCCCATCTATACTGCGCGGCGGATGCGCAATAGCTTCGGCGTCTCCCGAGAGCCACGGATCTTGCGTGGCTCAGTCTCGAACGCGCATCACGCCGAAGAAGGAGAATCCCATGGCCTCGATCAATAAGGTCATCATCGTTGGCAACCTTGGCCGCGATCCCGAAACCCGTTACATGCCCAATGGCGACGCGATCACCAACGTCTCGATCGCCACCACCTTGAAGTGGAAGAACAAAGACTCCGGCGAGCCCGTCGAGGAAACCGAATGGCACCGCGTGGTGTTCAAGGGCCGCCTCGCGGAGATCGCGGGCGAGTATTTGAAGAAAGGCCGCTCGGTGTACGTGGAAGGCCGCCTTAAAACCCGCAAGTGGCAAGACAAGGAAGGCCAAGAGCGCTTCACCACCGAAATCGTCGCCAATGAAATGCAAATGCTCGGCGGCCGCGAAGGCATGGGTGGCCCAAGCGACGACGGCGGCGGGTATGAATCGGCCCCCGCGCCACGCTCGGGCGGCGGTGCAAGCCGGTCGTCGGCGCCACCGGCCGC
>DASTRU010000260.1:0-7341 GCA_035761045.1 Burkholderiaceae bacterium
TTGGCTTTACGTTGATCGAATTACTCGTCGTGCTTGCCATAGTGGCGCTCATGCTGACGCTAGCCACTCCCCGCTACATACGTAGTCTGGATGCGTCTAAGGAAACTGCGTTACGCGAAACATTACGCACAACGCGTGAAACGATTGATAAGTTTTACGCCGACACGGGCCGCTACCCGGAAAGTCTAGAAGAGCTTGTGGAAAAGAAGTATCTACGCGCTCTGCCTTTTGATCCATTAGTTGATTCATCCACCGCATGGCAATTGATCGCGCCACAAGACGGCGAAGCTGGCGTCGTGTTTGACGTGAAGAGCACGGCGCGCGGTGCTAATCGGGACGGAAAACCTTATGCCGAGATGTAATCGCTTAGCAGGTTGTATCTCGAATGGTTTCGCCTACGTTGCATTATTGGTCTCGCTCGCATTGATCGCACTCGCAACCGCTGCTACTTTGCAATTAGGCGCCGCCATGCAAAGGCGCGCCGCTGAAAACGAATTACTGGCCGTAGGCCTTGAACTGCAACGCGCTTTACTAAGTTATACCGCACTCGGCGGACCGCCTGAAACTTTAGAAGCGTTGCTGCGCGACGCGCGCACACCGAGTTTAAAGCGACACTTACGACGCATACCAATCGATCCGTTAACAGGGCATGCCACTTGGGGACTTGTACGCGACACAAGCGGTCGTATTGTTGCCGTGCATAGTTTGGCTTTAGGGCATCCGATTAAAAACACGGGATTCCCTTTGGGGTTAAGTCATTTTGATAATGCCCGGTCTTATGAGCAGTGGACGTTTGGGTTGGTGCGCAATTAATTTTTTTATGTTGTTGATGCTGATCGTTATTCAAGCGAGAGTCGGATCGCGGCGATTCTCAAAGAAGACGAAACCGGTTACACCGCCTCAAAAGATACCGTCACAAATACCGTCAAATGCGCAAGTTTAAACAAGACAGCGTGATGTTCCCCGAGACACCTAAACTGTTGTGACGCCTTAAATTTTTGTGACTATTGAAGTCATTTAAGACAGCGTGAGACGAAGTCAATCACTCCCACTCAATCGTCGCCGGCGGCTTTCCCGAGATGTCATACACCACGCGATTGATCCCCCGCACCTCGTTAATAATGCGGTTACTCACCCGCCCTAACAGCTCATGCGGCAAATGCGCCCAGTGCGCGGTCATGAAGTCAGTGGTTTGCACGGCGCGCAACGCCACCACGTACTCATAAGTCCGCCCGTCGCCCATCACGCCCACGCTTTTAACGGGTAAGAAGACCGCGAACGCTTGGCTTGTACGGTCGTACCAGCTCACGCCGTCTTCGCTCGTGTTGCGTAGTTCTTCGATAAAGATGGCGTCCGCGCGTCTTAGTAAATCCGCGAACTCGCGCTTAACCTCGCCCAAAATTCGCACGCCTAAACCTGGCCCTGGGAACGGATGACGAAACACCATCTCGCGCGGCAAACCTAATGCGACGCCTAGCTTGCGTACTTCGTCTTTGAACAATTCGCGCAATGGTTCGAGCAGTTTTAAGTGCAGCGATTCGGGTAAGCCGCCCACGTTATGGTGGCTCTTAATCGTCGTCGCTTTCTTAGTTTTTGCGCCGGCCGATTCAATAACGTCCGGATAAATCGTGCCTTGCGCAAGCCACTTCGCGTTTTTGAGCTTGGCCGCTTCTTCCTGAAATACCGCGACGAATTCCTTACCAATAATCTTGCGTTTGGCTTCCGGGTCCGTCACGCCGGCAAGACGGCTCATAAACAATTCGGATGCATCGACATGCACGAGCTTTAAGCCCATGTGCGTTTTGAAGGTGTCGACGACTTGTTCGGCCTCGCCTTGGCGCAACAAACCCGTGTCGACGAACACGCACGTGAGTTGGTCGCCAATCGCGCGGTGGATCAACGCGGCGGCAACGCTTGAGTCCACGCCACCCGACAACCCTAAGATGACTTGCTCGTCACCGACTTGCGCGCGAATTTTCTCAACGGCTTCGCCGGCGTAATCGCCCATGACCCAGTCGGCCCGGCAGCCGCACACCTCGCGCACGAAGCGCGTGAGCAAGGCTTGCCCTTGCGCGGTGTGCGTGACTTCCGGATGAAACTGCACGCCATAAAACCCACGCGCTTCGTCGGCCATGCCCGCAATCGGGCATGACTCGGTGGAGGCCATCAACTTAAAGCCTGGAGGCAGTTCGGTAACTTTATCGCCATGACTCATCCACACCTTGAGCATGCCGTGGCCTTCGGGCGTGACGAAGTCTTGAATGCCATTAAGCAGTTTGGTGTGACCGCGCGCGCGCACTTCAGCGTATCCAAACTCGCGCTTGGTTTGTCCGTTGATCGCGGCACCCTCGACACGGCCGCCGAGCTGCTGCGCCATCGTTTGCATGCCATAGCAAATGCCAAGCACTGGCACGCCAAGGTTGAACACGATCTCGGGTGCTTTGTCGGTTGATTCTTCATACGCCGACATATGGCTGCCCGACAGCACGATGCCCTTGAGTCCGCCATCCGCCGCGAAATCGCGAATGAACGATTCGCCCACGTCGCATGGATGAATCTCGCAATACACGCTCGCTTCGCGAATACGTCGTGCGATGAGTTGTGTGACCTGCGAACCGAAATCGAGGATAAGGATCTTGTCGTGCATGAGGATGGTGGCGTGCTACGAATACCGCCGCGTGCCCACGCGGCGGCTTGAATGACTAACTGAATTACTCGACGCGGTAATTCGGCGCTTCTTTGGTGATCGTCACGTCATGCACATGCGATTCGCGCATGCCCGCCGATGTGATTTCAACGAACTCCGCCTTGGTGCGCATTTCGTCGATGGACTTGCATCCGCAATACCCCATGGAGCTGCGCACGCCGCCCACGAGTTGGTAAATGATCGCGAGGACGCTGCCCTTGTACGGAACGCGGCCTTCGATGCCCTCGGGCACCAACTTCTCGGCGGCCGCGGCGGCGTCTTGAAAATAACGGTCGGCCGCGCCTTGCGACATCGCGCCCAGCGAGCCCATGCCGCGGTATTCCTTGTAGCTGCGGCCTTGATAAAGAATGACTTCGCCGGGCGCTTCTTCCGTTCCAGCGAACATCGAGCCCATCATCACGCAATACGCGCCGGCGGCGAGCGCCTTGGAAATATCGCCCGAGTAACGAATGCCGCCATCGGCGATCAACGGCACGCCCGTACCGGCCAACGCATTAGCCACCATTTCGATCGCGCTAATTTGCGGCACGCCCACGCCCGCCACGATCCGCGTCGTGCAGATGGAACCGGGACCAATACCCACCTTGACCGCGTCCGCGCCGTGATCGACCAACGCTTTGGCGGCCGCGCCCGTGGCGATGTTGCCGCCAATGACTTGCACTTTTGGAAACTGCTTTTTGACCCACTGCACGCGGTCGAGCACGCCCTTGCTATGGCCATGCGCGGTATCCACCACCAGCACGTCCACGCCCGCTTCCACCAAGGCTTCTGCACGTTCTTCGGTGCCCGCGCCTACGCCAATAGCCGCGCCCACGCGCAAGCGGCCGATCTCATCCTTGCTACTCAAAGGATGCTCGGTCGCCTTGAGCACGTCTTTAACGGTGATGAGACCGCGTAGCTCAAATCGGTCATTAACCACCAGCACGCGCTCGAGGCGATGCTTGCTCATCAACCGCTTGGCTTCGTCGAGCGATACGCCCTCTTTCACCGTGACCAACCGGTCGCGCGGCGTCATTTTGGAGGCGACGGTGGCGTCGAGCTCTTCCTCGAATCGCAGGTCGCGGTTGGTGATGATGCCGACAACGCGATTGCCGTCTTCAACCACTGGAAACCCGCTAATGCCATGCGCGTGCTGAAGCGCGATGACTTCGCGCAAGGTGAGCTTGGGCGAGATCGTGATCGGGTCGCGCAGCACGCCCGCCTCGAACCGCTTGACCTTGCGGACTTCACGCGCCTGTTCGGCGACGGTTAGGTTTTTATGAATGATCCCGATACCGCCTTCCTGGGCGATTGCGATCGCCAGCCGGGCTTCCGTGACGGTATCCATCGCCGCCGAGACCAGCGGAATGTTGAGTTCAATATTGCGGGTGAGCTTGGTTCTAAGCGAGGCGTCTTTAGGGAGAACGTCCGAGTAGGCAGGAACGAGTAAGACGTCGTCGAAGGTAAGCGCTTTTTGTAGAAGACGCATGCGTTGCCTTTACGCGCAAAGCGATATTTTATCAGAGCGGTCCGCGTGCCTTACCCGGGTCAGACCGCGCTTTACTCATCAATGCCATGCCGAAAACCGCACAAGAATCAAACCTTGCTTCGCGCATAATCAGCCGATCTTTTTGGGAGACATCATGCGTCGCTATGTTCTTGCCATTACCGTCGCTCTTGCCGTGACCCCTATTGCACAAGCGCAATGGGCGTGGAAGGACGCGAGCGGCGCGATGGTTTTCTCCGATCAGCCCCCGCCTTCCAACATCAAGCCGTCGCAAATCGTGCGCGAGCCACGCAACGTGCCGCGTCCGACCGGCGGTGCGCTAGATCAACCCGCGCCGACACCGGCCGCAGCCCCTGCGGCTCCCGCGCCTCAACAAAAAACGACAGCCGAGCTAGAAGCCGAGTTTAGAAAGCGGCAAATGGAACGCGCCGAGGCGGAGAAGAAAGCTGGCGAGGAAGCGCAACGTAAGAAGCAAGCCGCGGACGCCTGCGAACGGGCTCGCGCCTACACCCGAATGCTCGACGACGGCATTCGCATTCGGCTTGATAACGGCGATATCGCCAACGATGCTCAACGCGCGAGCGAACGCGCCCGCGCGCAAGAGTCGATCAAGCAACACTGCTGACCGCAGCGTGTAAATCGTTTATTTCCGCACCCAGCGGTCCGGACGCGCGGCCCGCTGTTTTTCGACGCGCCGTTGTCGCGCGATCTTTGGGTCGACGCTCAACGCCCGATACACCTCGATGCGATCACCGTCGCGCGCGATATCGTTGGGTTCGCGGCGTTTACCGTACACGCCTACTCCATCGGGCAGATTGGACAACTCGGGATACGCATCGAATAGCCCGGAAGCCGTGACGGCGTCACGCAGCGTTGTGTGTTCAGCAACTTGAATTTCGCGTCGCCACACGGCGTCGGGCCAGGCCACGCACACTTCCACGGTCATCACGATGCGCCACCGTACAAATGCTCCGCACGCCCGACGAAGCTTTCAACGAACGTGGCGGCGATGTGAGAAAACACCGGGCCCACGAGCGTGGCCAACAAACGCGAGGAGAACTCGTATTCCAGTTCGAATTCCACTTTGCATGCATCGTTGCGCAACGGTTTAAAGCGCCACTCACCGTCAAGGGCGCGAAACGGTCCGTCCTTGAACCGCATGCGAATGTATTCCCCGCGCTTTTCGAGGTTCTCCGTGGTGAAGTGCTGGGTGATGCCGCGGTATCGAATGTGCACCGTCGCGCTCGCGCGTGTTTGGCCATCCGGTAGGGTTTGGCGTTCGTGCAATTCCGCCTTGGGGCACCAAGGTAAAAACTCCGGATAGCGCGCGACATCGGCCACCAGATCGAACATTTGTTCGGCCGAATATGCGATGAGAACCGATTTATTGACTAAGGCCATGAGCGGCATCGTTGCGTAGAATGCGGGCGATTCTATGCGAGCCGCTTGAGCGCCCGCCGTTTCAAAAGCACTCGCTCCGATCGATCCTACCCATGTCCATCATTGATAACCGTAAGGCGTTCTTCGACTACTTCATCGAGGAACGATACGAAGCCGGCCTCGCGCTCGAAGGCTGGGAGGTCAAGGCCATCCGCGAAGGTCGCGCGCAGATCAAGGAGGCTTACGTCATCGTGCGCGACTCGCAGGTGTATTTGTTTGGCGCGCACATTAGTCCGTTGCCGACGGCGTCCACGCATATCAAGCCGGATCCGGTACGAAATCGTAAGTTGCTGCTGCATGCCAAGGAGATCAGCAAACTCATTGGCAAGGTCGAGCGTGCGGGATACACCTTGGTTCCGCTCGATCTTCATTACAAAGGCGGCCGAGTGAAATGCGAGATCGGGTTGGCCAAGGGCAAGAAGCAGCACGACAAACGAGAGACCGAGAAAAAACGCGATTGGGAGCGCGAGAAGGCGCGATTAATGCGCTCGTCCTCGTGAAATTCTCCACACTGTAGGCAGGTTTTCTCCGAGAACATCGGGCTTGGACGCGACAGTCGATCGCGGCACGCCATTCGTCGTGCGATAAAGACGAGCAAAGCGCGTTATCCGCCGCTACAGTAACCGCATGAACGATTCTCCCGATCCACGCAGCACACAACCGATGTCGGCGCTTCTTGGCGATTTAAGCGCCGCGCCGATCTACACCGTGCAACTCCTAGGCTTCACGCCTAAGGAACGCACGTTGTTTACCTCGGTGTTCAAGTTGTCGAGCAGCCGAGCCATGCGTTATGTCGAGTTCGATCCCGCCACGCATCCCCATGCGGATTTCTATGTGGTGGATGCGCAAGATCCTTCCGCGCTCGAAGCGTTCGTGGTGATCGATACCGATTCGTATGGTGGCGCGTTGATGGTTGGACAAGCGCCGAATTGCGACGAGCCCGCGATTACGCGGCCGATTCGCTGGGCCGAAGTGTTGATGCGGCTTGACGAACTTCCGCGCCCCGCCCATCCCGCGCAAGTCGCCGCGTTGATCGCCGCTGGTTATGTGCTCGCGGCCGAAGTGCCCAGCGCCGGAGCGGCTCCAGTGCAACCCCCAACGCCGGTGCCAGTGCCGTCGCCGCAACCTCCGGTGGTCGCACGCGCGGAAAACGAACTTGAGATCTCGCAACTCGATAACTGGTACGACCGCGAAAAGGTCGTCACCTTTCAAACCGACGCCGCCGTGTTGGTGGTCGAGCCCGATATCGCCGCGCGTCGTTACATGGCGGCTAAGTTCATCGATTTGAAATACCGAGTCGACTTCGCGGAGTCTGGCGAACAAGCGATGGAGCTTATTCGCACCCATCGGTACAACGCGATTTTTTTAGAAACCGCGTTGCCCGGCGTGGATGGTTTCGAGGTGTGTCGCGCCGTTAAAGGCAGACCGGACCGACGTCGCATCGCGGTTATTTTTGTCACGCACCGCAACTCGACGGTTGAACGCGTCAAGGGCGCGATGGCCGGGTGCGATGCGTACCTGACAAAGCCGATCGATCAAGAAAAATTAGTATCCACGCTCGATAAGTTCCTGCCCAACTGGCGCTTGCAATTACCGCTTGTTTAAAGCGGGCGTCATAAACGCTCGTTCGGTCGTTGAGCCTTCACGACCTGCAACGCGCTTGCGATCAACGTGCTGACATCGGCAAGGTTGGCGGGAACGATGAGCG
>DASTRU010000261.1:0-6364 GCA_035761045.1 Burkholderiaceae bacterium
TGGAGATCGCGATGTGAAACAAGTCCACGACGTGTCATGGCTGCCGATATATCGAGCGGTGGCCATGATTCACCGGGTATCTTTACCGCTAGCACCTTAAGCGACGCGTCCACACCGTCTCCTGTTCCGTTGTGCGTGCAACCCAGCGTCGAAGCCGCGTCCGCGCGTAAACATGGCGTGGGAAACAACGCCCACGGATCAACCACGATGTCTTGATCGGCGGTTTCACCGCGCAACATCACCCATTGATGATCCGCTTGCGCATGCTGAACGATCTCCAACCGCGCTTCACGAAGCTCGGCTAACGAGGCGAGTATGGAAAACGTGACCAGTGCGTACTCGCAACAATTACCCGCCTCCCATTTGATGGCCGTATTCGCCCACAAATGAATGTGCGTCCGCGAATAAGGCGTGATGCCGTTATGCGCCCATTCGCTCACATTGTCGCGACAGTGCCGCACGCGCCAATACGGCTCCACGCCAACCTGGCTTAAATGCTTGAATTGATTACCCGGCCCGCGTGGAAGCAAGGCGCGGACTAAGTCGATCGTTAGGCGCGCTAGCTTTAATCGCTCCGCCGTTACCGAATCGATGGTCGCGACATGGCGCGTTAAATCTTGATTCGCGGGCGCTAAGTGAGGGTGAACGACGGCAAGTTGCTGCTGTAGATCATCCACCGACCAAGTTTGTGGATGCTCCACATCGAGATAGCGAGAGAAAAAATCCAGCGTTTGCCGGGAAGCATGCGCTGGCGACGCGGGCGGTGTCGGTTCATGCATTGGCGCCATTGAACGATTGATGGACGTACTGATCTGCATAAAGCACTTAGTCCTTTGTGTTTAGATGGCGAAAATAAAAAACCCCGTGGATTGCTCCACGGGGTTTAGTTTGCGTGCGTTTAATACGTCAAACGCGCCGATGAACCGGACTTACATGTCCATGCCCATGCCGCCCATTCCACCGGGGCCGGCGGCAGGCGCCGGCTTGTCTTCTTGCAGTTCGGCCACGAGAGCGTCCGTCGTGAGGATCAAACCCGCGACCGACGCCGCGTTTTGCAACGCCGAGCGGGTCACCTTGGCCGGATCGAGCACGCCGAGTTCGACGAGGTCGCCATACGTGCCGTTGGCGGCGTTGTAACCGAAGTTGCCCTTGCCTTCGAGCACCTTGGCGATCACCACCGAAGGCTCGTCGCCCGCGTTGGCCACGATCTGACGCAGCGGCTCTTCGATCGCGCGCAACACGATCTTGATGCCCGCTTCTTGATCGGGATTCTCACCCTTCAGATCCTTCACCGCTTGACGAGCGCGCAACAGCGCGACGCCACCGCCAGCCACGATGCCTTCTTCCACGGCCGCACGGGTAGCGTGCAACGCGTCTTCGACACGCGCCTTCTTCTCTTTCATTTCGACTTCGGTCGCGGCGCCAACCTTGATCACCGCCACGCCGCCGGCCAACTTGGCCACGCGCTCTTGCAGCTTCTCGCGGTCGTAGTCGCTCGACGCTTCCTCGATTTGCGCGCGAATTTGCTTGACGCGCGCTTCGATGCTCTTGCCGTCGCCAGCACCGTCGATGATCGTGGTGTTTTCCTTGCCCACTTCAACGCGCTTGGCACGGCCGAGGTCGTTGAGCGTGGCTTTTTCGAGCGTGAGGCCGACTTCTTCGCTGATCACGGCGCCGCCGGTCAACACGGCCATGTCTTCGAGCATCGCCTTACGACGATCACCAAAGCCAGGCGCCTTGACGGCCACGGTCTTCAGAATGCCGCGAATGTTGTTGACCACGAGGGTCGCGAGCGCTTCGCCTTCGACTTCCTCGGCGATGATGAGCAGCGGACGACCCGCCTTGGCGACTTGCTCGAGCACCGGCAGCAGATCGCGGATGTTCGAAATCTTCTTGTCGTGCAACAGGATGAACGGGTCATCGAGCACGGCAACTTGCTTTTCGGGGTTGTTGATGAAGTACGGCGAGAGGTAGCCGCGGTCGAACTGCATGCCTTCGACGATGTCGAGTTCATTTTCGAGCGACTTGCCGTCTTCAACGGTGATCACGCCTTCCTTACCGACCTTTTCCATCGCGTCGGCGATGATCTTGCCGATATCGCTGTCGGCGTTCGCGGAGATCGAGCCGACTTGAGCGATTTCCTTGCTGGTCGTCGTGGGCTTGGCGATCTTCTTGAGTTCTTCGGTCAGCGCGGCGACGGTCTTGTCGATGCCACGCTTGAGATCCATCGGGTTCAACCCAGCGGCTACGTACTTGAAGCCTTCGCGAACGATGGCTTGCGCGAGCACGGTGGCGGTCGTGGTGCCGTCACCGGCGTTGTCGCTGGTCTTGGAAGCAACTTCCTTGACGAGCTGGGCGCCCATGTTTTCGAACTTGTCCTTCAGTTCGATTTCCTTCGCGACCGAAACACCGTCCTTGGTCACGGTCGGCGCGCCGAATGAACGCTCGAGCACGACGTTGCGACCTTTCGGGCCGAGGGTCACTTTGACTGCGTTGGCGAGGATGTTGACGCCGTTGACGATCTTCGCGCGCGCGTCGTCGCCAAATAACACTTGTTTAGCTGCCATGGATAACTCCTAACAATGATGTTCGTGTGGGCTGGCGAGACTTAAGCAGCCTTGGCGGCGGCCGACTTGCCTTCGACGACGGCCATGATGTCGTCTTCACGCATGACGAGCAGTTCTTCGCCATCGACCTTCACGGTTTGGCCGCTGTACTTACCGAAAATCACGCGGTCACCGACTTTGACTTCGAGGGCGCGGACCGAGCCATCTTCGAGCAGCTTGCCCTTGCCGATGGCGAGCACTTCGCCCTGATCGGGCTTCTCGGCGGCGTTGTCGGGGATGACGATGCCCGAAGCGGTCTTGGTTTCGTTATCCAGACGCTTGACGACCACGCGGTCGTGAAGAGGACGCAGGTTCATGACGAACTCCTTGATTTCATTCCTGATGGGAGGTAGGGATGAGCGCTTAAGCGCTGTAAACCCGTGGGAGTGAGTACTAAAACACTGGGCCCCTGTTCGGGGCCCGTTTCACTGTTGTTAGCACTCAACCCCAGCGAGTGCTAATAGTAATGGCGGGTTATGTCGTTTTCAAGGCGGGGCTGAAATTAAATCCCGCCTGATGGCTGGATTCTCGAATTTTGAAATGAACTAAGGCGGACAGACCGCCGCGCCGCCGGAATTTGTCTCAAGCGTCGCGGCGATGCGTGCGGCGAGTTGATCGATCAAGGCGCGGTAGCCAGCCGCGATCGCGGGATAGCCGCCGCCCACGTCCTGCCGTAACGACACGCCGCATACCGTCGTTTGAACGGAAGCTTGCGCGACGGCGGGTGTTAACGCCCAGCTTGCATCGAGATACACGCGGCGACCGTATTCGGCGTCCAAGCGCTTAACGTCCACTCGAATACGCGTGGCTTCCTCGCGGACCACGCCCAAACGGCTGACATCGATCGCGCCCAATCGCTTCTGCAAGGATTGGGCAAGTGCGAGATGAATTTCTTCGGCGAGCGGCGCGATCCAACGTTCGTGTTCGAGCATGACGAGCGACCCATCACCTTGGCGCACGATGAATTGCGGTTGATCCACTTGGGCGGGAATCGTGATGGGCTCGATGCTGATGAATCGCGCTGGGCGAGAAGGCTCGCTCGCGCCATCGCCGGCTGCGCTCGTTAGCGCATGAAAGCGAGTTGGAACGTGCGGCGCAGTGCATGCGGGTAACGCGCTTGCGATGAAAAGCGCGGCGAGCACCGCGCCTGGGGGCGACGAGCGAGTCATCGTGCTGGTTCCTCTTGGGCGGGCGGCGGCGCGTCGGCCGCGTTACCGCGCAACAAACTTTCTGGATGGCGTTGCAGATAGTCGGCCAACACGCGCATGGATCGCGCGGCGCGTTGCAAGTCTTGCAGCGCTTGGTTGGCATTACGTTGCAGCGATGCATCGGGCGCGGTGAGATTGCGTTGCACCTCGTCGAGCGTGCGACGCACGTCTTGCAAGGTGTGCTGCGCCTCGGGCGTTAGGCGTTCGATCGCGGCATTGGACGCGGCGAGCATGCGTTGCAAATCGCGACCGATCGCGTCGAACGGCACTTTGCTGATGCTGGCGACGATATTCGCGATCTGCGGCTGCAAATCGCTTAATGGACTTGGCACCGTCGGTATTTCAAGCACGGCGGCGCGCGGATCGAACGCCGCCTTCTTCGTGTCGGACACGAAGTCGAGCGCCACGTACATCTGGCCCGACAACACATTGCCGGTGCGTAGTTGCGCACGCAGTCCGTTCGCAACCAACGCGCCGATGATGTCGGCTGGCGTATTGGCGTTTGGTTTGGCTTGGCGTTGCAATTCGCTTACCACCGCGCCGAGTCGTGTCGGATAGATATCGGCGTCGACTTCGGCGGGAAAGCGATGATTCTTCGCGTCGTACTGCAAGGCGATGCCGCGTACTTGACCGATTTCAATTCCCACGAACTCGATCGGCGCATCGACCGCCAGACCGCGCATCGATTGCGCGAACCGCATGCGAATGCGCACGGGGTCGCCGTCCGGCGGCGCGAGCGCGGCTTTTTCGTTGGGGAACAACGTGAATTCGCTGCCCTCCGTGATCGGCCGTTGCTCGGTGACGGTTTCCGGGTTGGAAAACGCGATGCCGCCACCGAGTAACGTCGCAAGCGATTGGGTATTGACCGCCACGCCCTTGGCGTCGAACGAAAACTCAATTCCAGTTGACGTCCAAAAGCGAGTCGACGCGCCCACTAATCGCTCGTGCGGCGCTTCGATGAACACCTGCACCAGCACACGGTCGCCATTTGGATCCAACGTGAAACCGACAACGCGCCCCACGCGTACGCGGCGGTAATACACCGGAGATCCGATATCGAGCGAACCGAGATCGTTGGTGTGCAAGACGAAGCTGCGACCGGGCTCGCCACGCAGCACGAGCGGCGGCGCCTCCAAGCCGACGAAATGGCGCCGCTCCGTGGCCGATGATCCCGCGTCCATGCCGATGTACGCGCCGGACAACAGGGTTCCCAAGCCGCTCACGCCCGTCGTGCCGATACGCGGGCGCACGACCCAAAAATGCGTGTCTTCAACCGCGACGTCGGCGGTATTGGCCGAGAGCTGCACGTCGACCAACACGTTTTGCCGCGTGGGACCAACGCGCACGCGCTCGACGCGGCCGACGACGACCTCCTTGTAACGCACCTCGGTCTTGCCCGGCTCGATGCCTTCGGCGGTACGAAACTCGATCGTGATGGCGGGCCCTTGTTGCATGAACGATCGGGCGATCAACGATGCTCCGGCGATCACCGCAACGATCGGTACGAGCCACACGAGCGACAAACCAAACCGGCGCTTACGCCTAACCACGGGCGACGGCGGTGAAGGCGAGGCATTCATGCGCGCGATGAACTCCAAATAAGTCGCGGATCGAAACTGCTTGCGGCTAGCATCGTCAACACCACGACACTTGCGAAGGCGACTAAACCAGGGCCGGGTTGAACGCTCGCGAAGTTACCGAAACGAACAAGCGCGACTAATAAAACGACGACGTACACATCGAGCATCGACCAATGCCCAACCGCTTCGACGATGCGATACAGACGAGCACGCTCCCGGCAACGCCACGACGAGCGCCGTTGCGCTGTCCAAGCGAGTAAGGCGAGCACGAGGATTTTCAAGATCGGTACGACGATGCTGGCGACAAAAACAATAAGACTTAGGTCCCACGAGCCGCTAGACCACAACTCGGCGACGCCGCCGAGAATCGTATGGCTTGATCGACCAAGAATGCTGCCGGTGGACATGATGGGAAGCAGATTGGCGGGGATATAAAGCACCACCGAGGCGAATAAATACGCCCAGGTCAGACGTAAACCGTGCGCGTCGGGCGCATGCCATCGCGCATGGCATCGCGGGCATCGATACGGCGATCGTTCACGCGGCCACACCGCCGCGCAATGCGTGCACGCAAGTAAACCAAGCGCATGAGCGGTGGGCGCCTCGGCGCCATTGGATTGGTCGCTTGCTCGGTTGGCGCTCAACGAGTTGGCACAAGACGCCGTCATGCGGTTTCACGCGTTGGGGAAGATTGGTCAAGCCAATCCCACAGCCGATGCAGTCCGCCCGCTTCCACCGACGTAATGAGCACGGTAAACACCGCGAATGCCGTGAGCCCCGGGCGGGCTTGGAATGTCGCGAGTCCGGCCAAACGAACAAGCGCGACCAACACCCCGAGCAAAAAGACTTCGATCATTCCCCACCGTTGCGTGAGCGCAAGCAATCGCAAAGCGATACGAAAGCCCGGAGGAACGCGATGAAACATCAAATAACCGAGCACGTACGCGCGTAACGTAAGCACCCCGGCCGG
>DASTRU010000262.1:0-2394 GCA_035761045.1 Burkholderiaceae bacterium
CACTCCTGCCTTGGCGAGGGCTTCACGAATTTGAGTCGACGCATCGTCCACTTCGGTTTCGCCCAGCACCGGCCAGGTAATGCCGTGATGCACGTCATCGCTACGGCCGACCGATAGGCCGATGCGATATTCGGCGATACCGTGATCGTCATAAAACGGTGCGAACGCAGCCGTGATCCGCTCGGTTGGAGTCGCGAGCATGGCACTCACGTACGCCGCTCCAGACGTTACGTAGAAGGTACGCCCTTCTCGATCGGCCCGGCGCAACGTGGAGTAAAACGCGCCAGGCATGAGCAACTCGATTTGCGCGCCGGCCAACAACGATGCGAACGCCCCTCGCCCTTGTGTTAACCACGCTTGCTGGGATGACTCGAGCAACGATTCATCTTCTTGAGCGGCGAACAATGCATTGCCTTGTGGCGCGGCGACGGCGCCGATGACGTAGCGGGTGTCCGACACAAAATCCAGAGCATCCGCGGGACGTTCGCCCTTAACGAAAACGGCGCCCTCTTGCACGGCTTTAAACAGCATGCGTGCGATAGCCGCTTCTTCAGCGTATGAGTTTGGTAATTGATCGGGAGTGAGCAAGCGCGCGAGCAAGGTGACTTGCACATCGCGCGCGAATACATGGCCACACAATTGCGCGATAAGCGCGTTGGCATCCGCCTCGCGCAGCGGCCCACTTGGAATTCTGGTGCGCGACCACGCGAGAATCGGCACCGCGAACATAAGGCAGTCCCACGGATCGCCGTTCTTCACGAGCACCCCACTTTCGACACAACCCTCGACGGCGTCGGCGAGTAAGTCGTAAGCGCGAGCATTGGTGTTGGATAAACGATCGAGCGCGCTTTCTATCGATGCTTGACCGGAACCGGTAAGCAATGGGCGTACGGCTTGATTCAAGCGTTTGGCCCAAAAAGCGTCTTCAAGCATGCCGCCAGAAGATGCGGCCGCCGTGGCCAGCCTTACGAGGCTTTCGCCGCCACGGCTCGCACGCCCGCGTTCGTTGCGTCGAAATCGTTTCATCCGTGGCTCGTATACGAAGGTTGGCGGAGAGGGTGGGATTCGAACCCACGGTACGGTTGCCCGTACACCGGATTTCGAATCCGGCGCATTCGACCACTCTGCCACCTCTCCCGCAGCTTCCACGGTCGATGTGGAAAGGGCTGCGAGTATAGCAGAGGGGTTTAGGTGTTTTAGGCGCTCACCGCGTTGGAACTAAACGTTGCACGCCGCCCATATACGGTTGCAATACGACGGGCACGTCGACGCTGCCATCGGCGTTTTGATAGTTCTCAAGCACGGCGACTAAGGTGCGACCGACGGCAAGTCCGGAGCCGTTCAAGGTATGCACGAATTCGGTTTTTCCTTGCGCGTTACGCCACCGGGCTTGCATGCGTCGCGCTTGAAACGCTTCGCAGTTGGAACATGAACTGATTTCGCGATACGCCTTCTGGGCCGGCAGCCAAACTTCCAAGTCGTATGTTTTCGCCGCCGCGAAACCCATGTCGCCAGTACACAAGAGCATCACCCGATACGGCAATTCGAGTTTTTTCAAAATGGCTTCGGCATGGCCCGTCATGGCTTCGAGCGCGTCGTACGACTGCGAAGGCTCGACGATTTGCACCATCTCGACTTTGTCGAATTGATGTTGACGAATCATGCCGCGCGTGTCGCGTCCGTAACTTCCCGCCTCGCTGCGAAAACATGGCGTATGCGCGGTCAAACGAATGGGCAGTTGCTCAAGCGGGATGATGGTGTCGCGAACGGTATTGGTCAGCGTGACTTCCGAAGTGGGAATAAGCCGTAGACCGCGCGACATCAATTCATGTGCTTGCTCGTCCACGCCTGCAAGTGTATGAACGGCACCAGGCACGACGGTAAATAAGTCTTGATCGAACTTAGGCAGTTGACCAGTGCCGAGCAGCGTTTGCGTGTTCACGAGGTACGGGGTGTAGCACTCGGTGTAGCCGTGCTCGTTCGTTTGAACATCCAACATAAATTGCGCGAGCGCGCGATGCAGTTTGGCGATAGGCCCGCGCATGAATGAAAAGCGTGCGCCAGAAAGCTTGGCCGCGGTATCGAAATCGAGCCCGAGTGGCGCGCCGATATCGACATGGTCGCGCACTTCAAAATCAAACGCGCGCGGCGTGCCCCAACGACGCACTTCATGGTTGTCGTCGCTCGACTGGCCGCTTGGCACCGACACGTGCGGAATGTTGGGAACGCGCATCAAGGTGTCGGTTAAACGTGCTTGCAACGTGGCCAGTTCTTGTTCGAGCGCCTTCAACTGCTCGGGGAGTTGCGCGGCCTCGGCAAGTTCGACCGACGCGTCTTCGCCCTTTGCTTTTTTCATGCCAATCGATTTGGCTAAAGCATTACGACGAGCTTGCA
>DASTRU010000263.1:0-7325 GCA_035761045.1 Burkholderiaceae bacterium
CCAAATGCGAGGTGATCGACGGTAATTGAGCGACTTGCTTTCGCACGCGCTCGGCGCGCGAAATAGGACGAGAGGGAGACTCGGGCACAGGCTCACCCGCTTGTGGATGCGTGTGAGCCGGTGAATTAGCCATAAGACGTCAGACGATTAAGTCGGCACTTTCTTCAGCATCTCGATACCCACTTTGCCTTCTGCGATTTCGCGCAGCGCCGTGACCGTCGGCTTGTCTTTGCTCTCGATCTTCGGGGTATGCCCTTGCGCGAGTTGGCGCGCGCGATAAGTTGCCGCCAGCGTGAGTTGAAAACGATTGGGAATCTGCGCGAGGCAGTCTTCGACGGTAATGCGTGCCATGAATACGATCCTTCCAATCGAAGCCGACAAGTCGGGCAATGCTTTGTCGCTTAACTGTGGCCCGATGAACGACTAAGGACTTAGGAACTAAGGGTTATCGGGTGCGATACCCAACTGAGCGAACAACCCGCGATTTCTCGCCCACTGGGCACCGAACCGCGTACGCGTTGCCTTGACGATGCCGATAAGTTCATCAAGAGCGACGGTAAAGTCTTGATTAATAATAACATGTTCAAATTCGGGCGCATGCGCGATCTCGCTGCCCGCCGCAAGCAATCGACGGGTAATTACGGCCTCCGCGTCTTGTCCTCGATTGCGTAGCCGCGCTTCAAGTTCGTCGATCGACGGCGGCAGGATGAATACGCCGGTCACGCTCACGCGTGGCTCATGACGAAACCGATTGCGCACTTGCCGCGCGCCTTGCCAGTCGATCTCGAGCAGCACGTCGGTACCGGCTTTGAGTTGCTCCTCGATCCAGGGGCGCGACGTTGCGTAGTGGTTGCCATGCACTTCGGCGTGTTCGAGAAATTCGCCGTTTGCCTCGCGCTTTTTGAAGTCGCTAAGGCTAATGAAGCGATATTCGCGGCCATCGATTTCTCCTGGACGCGGCGCGCGCGTCGTATAGGAAATCGATAAGCGAATGTTGGGCACGCGCTCCAACAACGCACGCACGAGCGATGATTTGCCGGCCCCGCTAGGTGCGACCACCATGACGAGACTGCCGGCGAAAGCGTTTTCGCAAAGAGTCATTCGATGTTCTGCACTTGTTCGCGCATTTGTTCAATCAATAGCTTCAACTCAATCGATGCATCGGCCAGCTCGCTCGCCACGGCTTTGCTACCCAAAGTGTTCGCCTCGCGGTGAAGTTCCTGCATCAAAAAATCCAAGCGCTTGCCAATCCCGCCATTGGCGCCTGACGTCACCACGCGGCTTACCTCGGCGATATGCGTTTCCAAGCGAGTCAGTTCTTCGTCGATATCGGCCCGTAACGCAAAGATAGCCACTTCATTGCTTAAACGCGCGGCGATTTCTTCACGGCTCATGCCCGCGGTACCTTCGGGTATGCCCAGGCCGATCGCTTCGGCGAGCTTGGCGGAAATGCGCTCCCGATACGCTTCGCGCAGTTGCGGCAGGCGCGGCTTGAGCGCGGCGGTGATTTCGGCAAGCTTCTCGCAACGTTCGATAAGCGCCAATGCCAAACGCTCGCCTTCTCGCTGGCGCGAGGCATCGAAGTCGTTAAGACACGCTTTGGCCGCGGTAAGCACGCCTTCGCGCAATGCATCGATATCGATCGCCGCTTCGGACATCACGCCGGGCCAACGTAAGGCGTCGGCGACGCTCAGCGGTGCCGCGTCCGGAAGATTGCCGAGCACGCGCGATTGCCAAGAGGCCAGTCGTACGAGCATCGCACCGTCGGGTTCACCCGTTGCCGCAAGGTCAATTCGCTGCAGTCCGATGCGGCATTCCACTTTGCCCCGCGCGATGCGGCTTGAAATCGTTTCGCGCAGCGCGGACTCGATCGCGCGCAGTTCATCCGGAATGCGAAAAATAAGATCGAGAAAGCGAGAATTCACACTGCGCAGTTCGATGGCGATGCGAAAAGGACCTGTGACGTGTTGCAAGCTTGCATAGCCTGTCATGCTGCGGCAACGCGGGGCGGTGGAAGAGGGCATGTGGGTCGAAGTTAGGAAGTTGTGACGCGGATCACACGAGGCTTGGATGCAACGTATGTGCTTGTTTACGACAACACCGTTTCAAGACAGGCTGTTTATTTACAATCCGACAAACCAATCCTGGAAACGCATACGGTGTCGCGAGAAGTTGATCGCACACGATGCTTGCGCGTGAGTTCGGCACGACCTTTATGCCTTCCCATCAGAATGCTGCCTTGCCTGCCGGGCTCCTTCTCGGAGGGTATCGAATTGTAAAGAAGATCTCCTCGGGCGGATTTTCAATCGTCTATCTCGCGCTTGACGAAGACAACACGCCCGTAGCGATCAAGGAGTATTTGCCGAGTTCGCTCGTCGTGCGCCGCGAAGGCGAGCTTGAGCCGTCGATCGTGCCGCAGAACCTCGCCACGTTTCGCATCGGGCTGAAGTGTTTTTTCGAGGAAGGCCGCGCGCTCGCGCGCATCCTGCATCCGAACGTGGTGCGCGTGCTTAACTTCTTCCGCGCCAACGGCACCGTCTACATGGTGATGCAGTACGAAGCCGGACGGTCGTTGCAAGAGCTCATCATTCGTCGTCGCGATACGCCAGGTCGTAATTACATCGTGGGCGAGGGCACGGTACGGAAAATCTTTTCGCAAGTGCTAACGGGTTTGCGCGAAGTGCATGCGAACAAGCTGCTGCATTTGGACATCAAACCCGCGAACGTTTATTTGCGATCCGACGCGACGCCGATCCTGCTCGACTTTGGCGCCGCGCGGCAAACCTTGAGCGCTGGTGAAGACAAGCTGTATCCAATGTATACCCCGGGCTTCGCACCGCCCGAGCTGCACGCGAAGGAAACGGGCCTTGGTCCTTGGACCGATGTTTACAGCGTGGGCGCATCGATGTTCGCTTGCATCGCGGGCTCACCGCCGCAAGCAGCGGATGCGCGCAAGAACAACGACAAAATGCCCGCCGCGCTTAAGCAGTACCGAGGTTTGTACTCGAGCGAATTGATTGATTTACTCGAATGGTGTTTGCAGCTTGACCCATTGAAGCGGCCGCAGTCGGTGTTCCTCGTGCAAAAAGTACTACTCGAGCGCCCAGCTGTGCCAGAACCGGTTTCAATCGGTGCACGGTTTAAAAAACTAATGGCGCGTTCAAAATCCGCCGAAGTGCGGCAGTCCGAACCCGACTTGCCGACCGATTGGCGTTAAGACGGCCACGCTCCTCCTACTTACCGATAACGAGATTTTCAAGTGCGTTTCTCCATCTATCAGGAAAGCAAGCGCGGTGGTCGCAAGATCAACCAAGACCGCATGGGGTACTGCTACACGCGGGATTCGCTGATGATCATCGTGTGCGACGGCATGGGCGGTCACATGCAAGGCGAAGTTGCCGCGCAAATCGCCGTGCAAACCATTGGCGCGCGGTTTCAGCGCGAAGCCACGCCGCTCTTGCGCGACCCCAAGCAGTTTATGGAAGACGCGATGATGAGCGCGCATATCGAGATTCAGCGCTACAAGGCCGGCCGCGGCTTGCCCGAATCGCCGCGTACCACCTGCGTGATGGCGATCGTGCAAAAAGGTAAGGCGTGGTGGGGGCATGCGGGCGATTCGCGCTTGTATTGGATTCGCGACGGACGCATTCAAAGCGTGACGCGTGACCATTCACAGCTTGAGGCGATGATCGCCGACGGCATGCTCACCGATCGCGACCGCAACGACTATCCCGATCGCAACCGTTTGTTCAATTGCTTGGGTGCGCCCGCGCTGCCCATGGTCGAGCTGTCCGATCCCGTGCGGCTCAACGCGGGCGACCATTTGTTGTTGTGCTCCGACGGCTTATGGGGCGCGGTGCCGGACAACATCATCGGCGCGGCGTTTCGAACGAACTCGGTCATGCGCGTGGTGCCCGAGCTCATTAACTATGCGTTGATGGAAGCCGGCGCGAGCGCCGACAACGTCACCGCGATCGGTATGACGTGGGAAGGCTCGCAATTAAGCGACGAGGACGCATCCGTGCCCAGCGTGCAAGGCAAAAGCGGCTTTACCTCCACCATTCAATACCCGCCGCGCGGCGACACGCCGCAGTTGACCGAAGACGAAATCGAATCGGCGATCGCCGAAATTCGTAGCGCCATCGCCAAGAGCGGTAAGAATCCACCGTCGAATAAGTCATGAGTACTGAAATGCGTCCATCGGGCCGATTGGCCAATCAACTTCGCGCGGTATCGATCGAGCGCGGTTACACACGTCATGCCGAAGGGTCGGTGCTTGTCGCGTTTGGCGACACACGCGTCATTTGCACCGCAAGCGTCGAAAACAAGGTGCCGCCGTTTTTAAAAGGTCAGGGGCGTGGTTGGCTCACCGCCGAGTACGGCATGTTGCCGCGCGCGACGCATACGCGCAGCGAGCGCGAAGCCGCGCGTGGCAAACAAAGCGGGCGCACGCATGAAATTCAACGTCTGATTGGCCGTTCGCTACGCGCGGTCGTGGATCTTGAACGGCTCGGCGAGCGCACGATTCAAATCGATTGCGACGTGATTCAAGCCGACGGTGGCACGCGCACGGCGAGCATTACCGGCGCGTTCGTGGCGGTGCGCGACGCGGTGAACGGCTTGCTCGAATCCAATGCGATTGACCACGACCCCGTGCTCGATGCCGTCGCCGCGGTATCGGTTGGGGTCGTGAACGGCGTGCCGGTGCTCGATCTCGATTACGCCGAGGACGCTAGTTGCGAAACCGACATGAACGTGGTGATGACCGGTCGCGGCGGTTTCGTGGAAGTGCAAGGCACTGCCGAGGGAACGCCCTTTAGTCCTGCTGAATTGCAATCGATGCTGGGACTTGCCGAGCTGGGTATTCGCCAGCTCATTGCTGCTCAACGCGAGGCCTTGGGGCGTTGAGGCCGATTACGAGGTCAGCCGTGCAAGATCTTGTGTTGGCATCGAATAACGCGGGTAAGTTGCGCGAGTTCGGCACGTTGCTAGCGCCGTTGGGTTGGCGCGTGCGCGCGCAGCGCGAGTTTGGCGTGCGCGACGCGGCCGAACCGTTCGACACCTTCGTTGAAAACGCGCTTGCGAAAGCGCGGCATGCAAGTGCTGCGACAGGACTTGCCGCGCTCGCGGACGATTCAGGCATCTGCGTGCCAAAACTAAACGGCGCGCCCGGCGTGCGTTCGGCCCGTTTCGCGGGCGAGCCTTCAAACGACGCGCGCAACAACGCGGCATTGATCGCGCGTCTTCAAGAGGTCGCCACGCACGACGACGATTGGATCGCCGAATACGCCTGCGTCCTCGTGTTGGTTCGCACGCCTCACGATCCACTGCCCGTAATCGCGAGCGGACGTTGGCGCGGGCGGCTTGTCGCCACGCCGCGTGGTGCGGGCGGTTTTGGATACGACCCGCATTTTCTCGTTCCCTCTCTAGGGCGTACCGCGGCTGAATTGTCCGACGACGATAAACATCGGCTTAGCCATCGCGGCCAGGCCGTGCGCGCGCTGCTCGCGCAATTGCAGGACTAAGTCGTGATGAGTGATTCGTCTTCACGCCGCATCCCTATCGCGGTGGCGCAAAACATTCGCGTGCAACGGCCCGGCGAGATACGGTTTACCGCGTTGCCGCCGTTGTCGCTTTACGTGCACGTGCCGTGGTGCGTGCGTAAGTGCCCATACTGCGACTTCAACTCGCACGAGTTTTCGTCAAGCACCGAGCACGTGTTACCCGACGAGAACCGGTACTTGGACGCCTTGCGCGCGGATCTCGAATACGTGCTGCCGTCCGTATGGGGGCGACGTGTTCACACCATCTTCATCGGTGGAGGCACGCCTTCGTTGTTGAGCGCGCGCGGCTTGGATCGATTGCTCGCCGACATTCGCGCGCGGTTGCCCATCGATGCGGATGCCGAGATCACGCTGGAAGCGAATCCGGGAACGTTCGAAGTCGAACGTTTCGCGCAGTACCGAGCGAGCGGAATCAATCGTTTGTCGATCGGCATTCAAAGTTTCGACGACGCTTGCCTTAAGCGCTTGGGGCGTATCCACGGTCGCGACGAGGCGTTGCGTGCGACGGAAATCGCCGCCACCTTGTTCGACAACTTCAATCTTGACGTGATGTACGCCTTGCCCGGGCAGTCTCTTCAAGCGTGTGAGGACGATCTGCGCACCGCGCTTTCGTTCAAGCCGCCGCATCTGTCGGTGTACCAACTCACGCTGGAAGCGAACACCGTGTTCGCTAAATATCCGCCCGAGCTTCCCAACGACGACCTGTCCGCGCACATGCAAGAGACTGTCGAAGCGATGACCGCCGATGCGGGCATGCGGCATTACGAAGTATCGGCGTACGCGCAACCGGGACGATCGTCGCGACACAACCTCAATTACTGGACCTTTGGCGATTACATCGGCATCGGCGCCGGCGCGCACGGCAAGATCAGCTTTCCCGATCGCATCGTGCGCGAGGTGCGCTACAAACAGCCCGCGTCGTACATGGAAGCGTGCGAACGTGGTGAGTCCGTCGTTGAGCGCAGCGAGATCGCGGCCGATGAATTGGGCTTTGAATTCATGCTCAACGCATTACGGCTTCGCGACGGCGTGGCGGCCCACGTATTCGAAGAACGAACCGGCGTGTCCCTGTCGCGCATTCATCGCGAGATTCAGGTGGCGACACAAAAAGGACTGCTCGCGCCAGACCCCACGCGTTTGCAGCCCACCGCGCTCGGCCGTCGTTTCCTAAATGACCTTCAAGCGCTGTTTTTGCGCGACTGAACTTAAATGGTGCGAGATAAGATCAATGAACCTTTATCGTGCTTAATCGCGCTTCTTTGGTGCGACATGGCCGCCATAGGGCAAGTCGATTTTCAAGACGCGTAGACTCTCGCCCTGAATTTCTCGGCGCGCGCACCGTGCCGAGGCAAAGGCGTGAAAAAACGGCACGGTTAATGCTAGTTGGCCCCGCGAAATTCGCGACGCCAATTTCAGCGCTAGCCGATGCGTTCGCGACCCAACGTTTATCCATATGCGCCGAGCTGGGCACCGTCGCATATCCCACCTCTATATCGTCCCCTAGGAGAACCGCATGGCAATGACCGCCGACGACGTGATGAAGCTCGTCAAAGAGAACGAGGTCAAGTTCGTCGATTTCCGCTTCACTGATACGAAAGGCAAGGAGCAGCACGTCTCCGTACCGCTCTCGGCCTTCGACAAGGACAAGTTCGAAAGCGGTCATGCGTTCGACGGTTCCTCGATTGCTGGCTGGAAGGGCATCGAAGCCTCCGACATGCTGTTGATGCCGGACCCCAACACCGCCTTCCTCGATCCATTCCG
>DASTRU010000264.1:0-4575 GCA_035761045.1 Burkholderiaceae bacterium
CATGCGGCGCTTGAATCGCCCGCGCGATTGGTGCTCGCGGTGCGTGGCGGATATGGGCTTACGCGTTTGCTCGACGCGATCGACTGGCAAGCCTTAGGACGCGCGGCGCGTTCGGGCCGCAAGCTGTTCATCGGTCATTCGGATTTCACCGTGTTCCATCTCGCGCTGTTGGCGAAGGGCAAAGCGGTGAGCTTTGCCGGGCCGATGGCTGCGTATGACTTTGGCGGCAAAACCGTCTCCGCGTTTACCGAGCGGCATTTTTGGGGACTGTTGGGCGCGCATGAATACGGCGTGACCGTGCGCGCCGCGCGGCAGCCGCGCGTGGCGGTGGAGGGCACGTTGTGGGGCGGCAATTTAGCGATGGTCGCATCGCTGGTCGGCACGCCGTGGTGGCCCAAGGTGCGCGACGGCGTGTTGTTCCTCGAGGACGTGAACGAGCATCCGTACCGAGTGGAACGCATGCTGTACCAATTGCACCATGCCGGAATATTGGCGCAACAGCGCGCGGTGCTGCTTGGCGATTTCTCGGGATATCAACTCGCGGCGAACGATAACGGCTACGACTTCGACCGCATGGTCGCGCACGCGCGGGGGCGTTTTGGCGTGCCGATCTTGACCGGGCTGCCGTTTGGTCATTGCCCGGACAAACTCACGTTGCCCGTGGGCGGGCACGTAGTGCTTGAAAGCATGCGCGGTGGATACCGCTTGGAGATGTCGCGCTACCCGACGTTGGCGGCGTAGCGCGACTTATATAAAACGCGTTATTCGCGCCCACCCGCGATGGGGCTCGCCGCATTGAAGTCCACGAGCGTGGGGTTTCCAGTCCAACCCGGCTTGCGGTGTTCAACCACCACGTTGGTGTAAATCCCGCCGCGCACGTACCACTTTGAAATCAACCGCATGTAACGCGGATTGGTCGCGGCCACGAGGTCTTCGAGAATCGTGTTGGTTACTTTTTCATGGAACGCGCCTTCGTCGCGGTAGCTCCACATATAAAGCTTCAAGCTTTTGAGTTCGACGCAACGTTCGTCGGGAATGTAGTCGAGCGTGAAGGTGGCGAAGTCGGGTTGGCCGGTCAGCGGGCATAGGCAGGTGAATTCAGGCACCTGCATATGAATTTGAAAATCGCGACCGGGATTGGGATTCGCGAAAGTTTGCAAATCTTTTGAGGGACGAGTGCTCATAACGGCGTTGCGCGCACGGCGTAAGGGGCGTTGACAAAGGGGCGCGATGGTATCATCCGAGCGCTTTTTCCCTGGCGTCACGCGGCTTTTAATCTCTTAAAAAATCGTCGCCGCGCGCGCCATCCGACTCAACCTCCAGCCGTCGGGCTCTTTCCTGCTGCGAGTACGCGCACCGTGCGACTAACCCAAATCAAGCTAGCGGGCTTCAAGTCCTTTGTCGATCCAACCTCGTTCCACATTCCGGGCAAGCTGGTCGGCGTGGTGGGGCCAAATGGATGCGGCAAATCCAACATCATCGACGCGACGCGCTGGGTGCTTGGCGAAAGCAAGGCGAGCGAGTTGCGCGGCGAGTCGATGCAAGACGTGATCTTCAACGGCAGCACTGGCCGCAAGCCCGCCGGGCGCGCGTCGGTTGAATTGGTGTTCGACAACGCGATGGGCCGCGCGGCCGGGCAGTGGAGCCAGTACGCGGAGATCTCGGTCAAGCGCGTGCTGACGCGTGATGGCACCAGCACGTATTACATCAACAACCATCCCGTGCGTCGCCGCGACGTGCAAGACATTTTCATGGGCACCGGGTTGGGCCCGCGTGCGTACGCGATCATCGGCCAGGGCATGATCAGTCGCATCATCGAGGCCAAGCCCGATGAATTGCGCGTGTTCCTCGAAGAAGCCGCGGGCGTATCGAAATACAAGGAACGCCGCCGCGAAACCGAAAACCGTTTGCACGACACCCGCGAAAACTTGACGCGCGTGGAAGACATCTTGCGAGAGCTGGCGTCGAATTTAGAGAAGCTCGACGCGCAAGCGGTGGTCGCCGAGAAATACCGCGCCTTGCAAGACGAGGGCGATCGCAAGCAGAAGATGTTGTGGACGCTGCGCCGTCGCGACGCGGCCGCCGAGCGCGAGCGTATCGCGCGCGATATCGAGCAATCGCAAGTCACGTTGGATTCGCAAACGGCGGATTTGCGCGCGGTCGAGGCCAAGCTCGAAACCTTGCGGCAATCGCATTACGCGGCGTCGGACGCCTTGCACAACGCGCAGGGCGGCGTGTTCGAGGTGAACAACGCGATCGCGAAACTCGAAGCCGATATTCGGTATGTGATCGATTCGCGCAGGCGGATCGAGGAAGCGCTCGTCGCATTGGCCGCGCAGGCCGAGCATTGGAAGCGTCAACAGGAAGAGCAAAGCATCGCGCTTGAAGACGCGCGCGCAAGCTCCGAGGAATTGCAAGTGCGCGCCGAAGAAGCCGCCGCAGCCGCCGAACATGCGGGCGACAGCTTGCCCGCGCTGGAAAACGAAGTGCGCGAGGGCCGCGATCGTGTGGCCGAGTTGCGCACGGCGGCCATGGGCGTTCAGCAAGGCTTGCAATTGGAGTCGGCCCAGCAATCGAATTTGTCAGCGCGCATTGAAGATTTGTCCGCGCGGCGCGACCGTCTTCAGCAAGAAACCAAGGGCTTGCAAGCGCCCGATGCCGAGCGGCTGGCGTCGCAGTCCGAACATTTGGAAGCGCTGGAAGCCCGCTTGCATGAGGCGCAAGCGCACCTAGACGACGCGCAAGCGGCGATTCCCGAGCACGAGCAGGCGCGCCGTACCGCGGCCGACACCGTGCAGTCCGAAAATCAAAAGCTGCATCAGCTTGAAGCGCGCTTGGCGGCGCTCAAGCGCTTGCAAGAAGACGTGCTTCATCGCGGCAAGTTGGAGCCGTGGCTTGAGAAGCATGGCCTCGCGCAGTTGCCCAAGCTTTGGCAACGCATCGATATCGAAACTGGTTGGGAAGCGGCCTTGGAATCGGCGCTGCGCGAGCGCGTCGCTTCGCTCGAGATCGGTCAACTCGATCGCGCGAAAGCCTTTTTGCACGACGCGCCGCCGGCCAAGCTCACTTTCATCGCGGCCGAGCATGTAGCGGCGACGCCCGCCGCGCCCGCGGGACTCAAGCCTTTGCTGTCGCTGCTGCGGTTGAACGACGCCAACCTGCGTGCCTTGCTGACCGAATGGCTCGCGAATGTGTACGCGGTTAATTCGATCGACGAAGCGATTGCCCAGCGTGACCAATTGCCGGTCGGCGCGGTGTTCGTAGTGCCGAGTGGGCACGTGGTGGGGCGTGCGTCGATTAGCTTTTATGCGGCCGACGATGAACAAGCCGGCATGCTCGCGCGCCAACACGAGATTGAAAATCTCGGCAAGCAATTACGCGCGCACGCGATGTTGGTCGAAGAGGCACGCAGCGCCCAAGTGCGTGCCGATGCGGCCTACACCCATGCGACCGAGCAAGCCACCGAATGGCGCGCCAAGGTTCAGCAAACCACGCGCGACGCGCATCAGTTGCAGCTCGAGGTGCTCAAGCTCACGCAAGCGAAGGAGCAATACGAGGCGCGGTCGAGCCGCTTGACGGGCGAGCTCGAGGAAATCAGCGCGCAGCTTGAGGACTTGCGCGCGTCGCTTGAAGAATCGCAACAACGCTTCGAAACACTCGACGCGCAACTTGGCGACGCGCAAATGCGCGCCGAGGACGAACAACTCGCGCAAGAAGCACGCGAAACCAAACTCGCCGATGCGCGCAATGCGGTGCGCGATCGTGAACGCGCGGCGCAAGAAGCGCAGTTCGCGGTGCGCAATCAAGCCAGCCGCATCGAAGAACTTGAACGCAGCATCCGCTTCGCGACCGAACAGCATGCGAATGCGTTGGCCCAACGCGAAAAAGAGCAAGCGGCTCTCGCCGAGTTGGACGACGAAGCCGCGCAAGCCGGTTTGCAAGACGCGCTCGCGCGCAAGACCGACGCCGAAGAAGCGCTCGGCCGCGCGCGTGACGAGCTTGAAACGCTCACCGCGCAATTACGCGCGGCCGATGAAGAACGCCTCAAGCTCGAACGCGGCTTGGAGCCGGCCAACCAGCGCATCATGGATTTGCGCTTGAAGGAACAAGCGGCACGCCTCAACGAAGAGCAATATGCGCAGCAACTCTCCGAATGCCAAGCCGACGAGGCCGCGCTGCTCGAAGCGTTGGGCAACGACCCGCCGAAGGCGAGCTGGCTGCAAGGCGAGGTCACGCGCATCAACAACGAAATCGAGGCCTTGGGCGCGGTCAACCTCGCGGCCTTGGACGAACTTAAAACCGCGCGCGAACGCAAAGAGTTTCTCGACGCGCAACAAAAAGACTTAGTCGAAGCGATCACCACGCTTGAAGACGCGATTCGCAAGATCGACGTGGAGACGCGGGCCTTGCTCAAGGGCACGTTCGATACGGTCAACGAACATTTCGGGCGCTTGTTCCCGGAATTGTTTGGCGGCGGCACGGCCAAGCTCGTGATTACCGGCGACGAGATTCTCGACGCGGGCGTGCAAGTCATGGCGCATCCGCCGGGCAAGAAGAACAGTACGATTCATTTGC
>DASTRU010000265.1:0-3578 GCA_035761045.1 Burkholderiaceae bacterium
CCCAACCCCGCGAACAGCACGGTGTGGTCGCCCACGATGTCGCCGCCGCGTACGGTGGCGAAACCGATCGTGCGCGGATCGCGCTCGCCGGTATGACCTTCGCGCCCGTACAGCGCGACTTGGCGAAGATCGCGCCCCAGCGCTTCGGCCACGATCTCACCCATGCGCAACGCGGTGCCCGAGGGCGCGTCCACCTTATGACGGTGATGCGCCTCGATCACTTCGATGTCGTAGCCCTCGCCCAAAATTTTGGCGGCGACCTCTAGCAACTTGAAAGTGGCGTTCACGCCCACGCTCATGTTCGGCGCGAACACGATGCCAACACGTTCGGCCGCTTGGGCGATGCGCTGTTTAGCCGCCGCGTCGAAACCCGTGGTGCCAATGACAAGCTTGACGCCTCGCTCGACACACGCTTCCACATGCTTGAGCGTGCCTTCGGGCCGCGTGAAGTCGATCAGGCAATCGGCGTCGGCGAGCGCCGTGTCGATGTCCGAGGTAATCGATACGCGCGTGACAAGGCCAAGCATCTCGCCCGCGTCGCGGCCGAGTAATGGGCTGCTTGCGAGATCGAGCGCGCCCGTGAGTCGCGCGTCTTCGGCGTGCGTCACCGCCTCCACCAACATGCGGCCCATGCGGCCAGAGGCGCCAGCAATCGCGATACGGCATGTCATGTGTCAGCTCGCAGGTGGACGAGGTTGCGGACGGCTTGAGGGCGGATCGGGTTGCACGTCGGCGGGGTTGAATACGGGTTCGTTGGTTTTATTCGCCTCGCCTTCGGTTTGCCGACGCTCCACCGGCATTTCATCGGCTTGCCAACGCGTGACGCGATCGTTTTCGAAAAACACGACGAGTTTGCGCTCCACGACTTCGCCCGTGGTGCGACGAATGTAGAACGGGTAGTCCCAGCGATTGGCGTGGAAAACATCTTGCAGCGTTGGCGTGCCGAGAACGAAGCGCACTTGCTCGCGCGTCATGTTCTCGCGCAGCGCCGCGACTTGCTCGGCGGTAATGAAATTGCCTTGTTGAATTTCCACTCGGTACGGCCGAATGAAGCGGGTACCAAGATCGGCGCAAGCCGTTAGGGCGACGAGCACCGCGAGCGCGAAACAAAACCGCGTGCGTAAAAGAATCATGAGCGAAGAATCACGGGTAAACCGAAGGCAGAACGTTGTTCTGATAGGAAGGCGAAAGGCTCGGACTATGATATCGGATCGCGTCCACCGCCCTCGCGAGCGTTAGTGCGGTCCCCCTCGATTGCGCATCATGTCTACTTCGCACGACCCTAATACCGACCCCAACGCCGAGCTGCGCGCGGTGGGCTTAAAGGCGACGCTGCCACGCCTAAAGATTCTCGAGCTGTTTCAAAAGTCGGGCCGCCGCCATTTAAGCGCCGACGATGTGTACAAGATGCTACTCGTCGAGAACATCGATATCGGCTTGGCCACCGTGTATCGCGTGCTCACGCAATTCGAACAAGCCGGCGTGCTCGCGCGCAATCATTTCGAGCAAGGCAAGGCGGTGTTTGAACTCAACGAAGGCTCGCATCACGACCATTTGGTGTGCTTGCAATGCGGCCGCGTCGAAGAGTTTTACGACGCCGAGATCGAGCGGCGCCAACAAAAAATCGCGAAGGACCGCGGCTTCACCCTGCAAGACCACGCGCTTGCGATGTACGGCAATTGCAATAAGGAAAATTGCGAGCACCGCCGCAAGTAGTGAATCAACGCGGCGGCGTGGTGTTCTTCAAGGCGCCGAATCGCTTCTTGGACGCCAACCACGCGAGCACGGCACCGGCCGCGATCATGGGCAAGCTCAACCATTGCCCCATGCTGAAACCGAGAGCGAGCAGCCCGAGAAAACTATCGGGCTCGCGGCCAAATTCCGCCAGGAACCGGAACGCGCCATAACCCATCAAGAACACGGCCGAGACCATGCCAAACGGCCTTGGCTTCTTCGAAAACCACCAAAGCAAGGCGAACAGCGCGAGCCCTTCAAGCGCGAATTGATACAGCTGCGATGGATGGCGCGGTAGTTGGTCGACCTGCGGAAACACCATGGCCCAGGGTACGTCGGTGGGTCGCCCCCACAACTCGCCGTTAATGAAATTGCCCAAGCGCCCCGCCGCGAGTCCGGTGGGCACGCACGGCGCGATGAAATCCATCGTTTGAAAAAAACCAAAGCCGCGCCGCATGGCCCAGCACCACGACGCGACGAGCACGCCAAGAAAGCCGCCGTGAAAACTCATGCCGCCTTGCCAGACCATGAAGGCTTCGAGCGGATGATCGAGGTAATACATCGGCTTATAAAACAGCACATAACCAAGACGACCGCCGATGATCACGCCGAGCACGCCCCAGAACATCACGTCGTCGATATCGCGAATCGTCCAGCCTTGTGCGGCGATATGAGCGCGCTTTAACTGCTGCCGCGCGAGCACCACGAACAGCACGAAAGCAATCAGATACATCAGACCGTACCAACGAATGGCGAGCGGGCCTAAGTGAATGGCGATGGGGTCGAACTGCGGGTGCACGAAATAAGTCGGCATGGGTGGCGAATCAGAGGCGGTGAGCGGCTTCGCTAGAATCGCCGGAGTTTATCCGACGAGATTTAACCGCCATGGCGCATAACGAACGCTCGAAGAACGTCACGCAAGGCGTGGCCCGCTCCGCTAACCGCGCGATGTATTACGCGATGGGCTACAAGGACGAAGACTTCGACAAGCCGATGGTTGGCGTGGCCAATGGCCACAGCACCATCACTCCTTGCAACGCCGGCCTGCAAAAACTGGCCGATGCGGCGATCGCCGCGATCCACGAAGCCGGCGCGAATTCGCAAGTCTTTGGCACGCCCACGATTTCCGATGGCATTGGCATGGGCACCGAGGGCATGAAGTACTCGCTGGTTTCGCGCGAGGTGATTGCCGACAGCATCGAATGCTGCGTTAACGGCCAATGGATGGACGGCGTCGTCGTCATCGGCGGCTGCGATAAAAACATGCCGGGCGGCATGATGGCCTTGGCGCGCACCAACGTGCCGGGCATTTATGTGTACGGCGGCACCGTCAAGCCCGGTAATTACAAAGGCAAGGACCTCACCATCGTTAGCGCATTCGAAGCCGTCGGCGAATTCACCGCCGGGCGCATGAACGAACAAGACTTCAAGGAGATCGAGCGCCGATGCATTCCGGGCTCCGGCTCGTGCGGCGGGATGTACACCGCCAACACCATGAGTTCGTCGTTCGAGGCGCTAGGAATGAGCTTGCTTGGCTCGAGCACCGAGGCCAATCCGGACGAGGAAAAAGTCGTAAGCACCGCGCGCGCGGCGAAGGTGCTGGTCGAGGCGATTAAAAAGGGCTTGAAGCCCCGCGACATCATCACCAAGAAGTCGATCGAGAACGCGGTGAGCTTGATCATGGCCGTGGGCGGCTCGACCAACGCGGTGCTGCATTACCTCGCGATCGCGCACAGTGCCGATGTCGAATGGACCTTGGACGATTTCGAGCGCATCCGCCAACGCGTGCCGGTGTTTTGCGACCTCAAGCCTTCGGACAAGTACTTGGCGACCGTTTTGCACCG
>DASTRU010000266.1:0-17266 GCA_035761045.1 Burkholderiaceae bacterium
ACCGTGCCCGAATAGATCACGTCGTCGCCCATATTCGCGCCGTTATTGATGCCCGACACCACGATGTCCGGCATGTTTTCTAAAAGGCCGGTGACCGCGACGTGCACGCAATCCGTCGGCGTTCCGTTGACGTAAAAAAAACCGTTGGCGGCTCGCTGTACCGACAGTGGCCGATCCAGCGTTAATGAATTGGACGCGCCACTACGGTTTTGCTCGGGCGCCACGACAATCACCTCGCCGAAGGCCGACATCGCCTCGGCGAGTGCCGCCAATCCAGGGGCGTGATAGCCGTCGTCATTGCTTACAAGAATACGCATGCATGGAATTTTACGAGCGCCAACAACACGCCCATACGTATGAATGCACGCGAACACGAGAAATAAAAAAAGCCGCAACCTTGCGATTGCGGCTTTTTGTTCGAATGGTCGGGGCGGCGGGATTCGAACTCGCGACCCCTTGCACCCCATGCAAGTGCGCTACCAGGCTGCGCTACGCCCCGAATGCGCGGCAGTATACCAGCCCTTAAGTGTTGCTTTTCGAAGACTTATGCGTTCTCGCGGCCATCCAACAACGCCATGATGGCATTCAGCTCTTCGCGAACCTCGGGCATCGTCGCCGCGGTGGACACGAGTCGTTCGGACGCAATCGACGCTACTGGAATTGGCGAAAACTTAGACGCACGCGCGTCGGAGCGAGAATCAAGACGATTGCGCGCTCCGCTAATCGTGAAACCTTGTTCATACAACAGTTCGCGAATGCGTCGGATCAACAACACTTCTTGGTGTTGGTAATAGCGCCGATTCCCACGTCGCTTGACCGGGCGCAGTTGCGCGAATTCTTGCTCCCAATAGCGCAACACATGCGGCTTCACGCCACACAGCTCGCTGACCTCGCCAATAGTGAAATAACGTTTTGCCGGAATCGATGGCAATGACGCTGAATCAAGTTTGGGAAGACGATCCACGATAGACACAACCTTACAGTGGCCGACGGTCAGCGACCGGCAACGGTGAGCTTAAGTTTTTGGCTTGCGTGGAACGTGACGACACGACGCGCCGTAATGGGAATTTCTTCTCCCGTTTTTGGATTACGCCCTGGACGTTGCGGTTTGTCGCGCAGTTGAAAATTTCCAAAGCCCGACAGCTTGACGGACTCACCGTTTTCGAGCGCACGCGCGATCTCTTCGAAAAACGTCTCCACCATGTCTTTGGCTTCGCGCTTGTTCAAGCCAACACGCTCGAACAAAAATTCCGCGAGTTCGGCCTTCGTTAAGGTCGCGACATCATCGCCCGATGGAATGGAAGGCTCGGCCTGCGCTTGCTGCTCGCGCGCGGCCTTGGCCGCAAGCGTAGCAAGCTTGCCGAATGGGATGACATCCTGCGCGTCGTTCATGGGATTTGAAGCCAATCGATCTGTATGTGTTCGATACCGAGCTTGGAGGAGCGCCCGAAACCGGTGAGTCGACTAAGGCATTAACGCAAGCGAGCGCCAAGTTCGCGCTTCATGACTTCAACGATGGCTTGCTGCACGCCATCGACAAAATCGTCTTGCAGGGTCGAACGAGTATCTTGCAACACCATACGGAAGGCAAGGCTTTTCTCGTTCAATAACAAGCCCTTACCTCGGTATTCGTCAAACAGCGTGATCTCTCGCACGAGCCCTGGTGCTGCTTGCCGAGCGGCGCACGTTAATACATCGCTAGCGCGCTGCGCGGCCACCGAAGCATCAAACACAAACGCCAAATCGCGCTTAACACTCGGGAACCGTGGTGTCTCGGTGGGTTGCGGCATGCGTTGTTGACGTAATGGTTCGGCGTCGAGTTCAAACACCACGACGGGGCCTGGCAATTCGTGTTCTTGCAATACACGCGGATGCAATTCACCCAACCATCCAATTGCCTTGCCATCGAGCAGCACACGTGCGCTACGCCCCGGATGCAACGCTGGATGCACGGCCGCCTCGACACGCATTTCACCGCAACCCCAACACAACGCTTCGACATCCGCTTTCACGTCGAAGAAATCGATTGGTCTAGAAGGCATGCCCCATTGGTCGGGCCACGCTGCTCCAGACGCAAGAGCTGCGATGCGCATCGGCTGAGCGACACCCGCGACGTCCGACAATTGATTCATCACGTTCGCGTAGCGCATGAAGACGCGACCAATCTCGAATACGCGCACGCGTTCAATACGACGATTGAAGTTGCGATGAGCAACCTCGATCAACCCTCCAAGAAGAGTCGACCGCATGACCGACATATGGCTTGCGATTGGATTGAGCAAGCGAATCGGATTTTCGTTAGCCGCTAACGCACGCTCCCAGCGCTCGTCCACGAAACTGTAGTTAACCGTTTCTTGATAACCACGATCGACGAGCAAGGGACGCAACGCATGCAACGAGCGCTCGCCTTCGCGCTCGATACGCATGCGCTGCGGCGAGTGCGATGGACGTACAGGTATTGCGTCATAGCCATGAATACGCGCGACCTCCTCGATCAAATCCTCTTCGATCTCAATATCGAAGCGGTACGACGGCGGCGTGACCGTCACGACATCTCCGCTGCGCTCGAATTGAAAATCCAATCGTCGAAACACGTCCTCGCACGTGGACGCGTCAAGCGCGATGCCAATCACGCGAGCAGCACGCGATATACGCATCGTCACGGGCGCGCGAGTCGGCATGTTGGGTTGTTGATCGTCGATTGGCCCGGCTTTACCGCCGCAAATATCGAGGATCAAACGGGTAATGAAATCCACATGCTGCGCAATGTTTGCGGGATCAACCCCCCGCTCGAATCGATGCGCCGCGTCGGTCGAGAAGTTGTAGCGACGCGCGCGACCGCGAATGCTGTCTGGCCACCAGAACGCGGCTTCCAAGTACACATGCTGGGTATCGAGCGATACGGCCGTTGATTCTCCGCCCATGATTCCGGCCATCGACTCGACCTGTCTTTCATCGGCGATCACGCCCACCGTCTCATCAAGCTCGACGGTCTGGCCATTTAATAAAGTCAAGGTTTCGCCACGCTTGGCCCACCGTACGTTAAGACCACCGTGAATACGATCAAGGTCGAACACATGCGATGGCCGACCGAGTTCGAGCATCACGTAGTTGGAAATATCCACGAGCGCGGAAATGCTGCGCTGACCGGCGCGTTCAAGTCGGTCTTTCATCCATTGCGGCGTTGCCGCGCGCGCGTTGACATGCCGAATCACGCGGCCAGCGAACCGTCCGCATAAATCGTTAGCGTTGATCGCCACCGGCAAACGATCGTCGATCGAGACTTCCACCGACGGCATCGGCGGCACGACAAGTGGCGCCCCGGTGATCGCGGACACTTCGCGAGCGATACCAAGGATCGATAAGCAATGTCCTTTATCCGGCGTGAGTTTGACGATGAACACCTTGTCATCAAGCTCGGCATAAACACGAAAGTCCTTACCCACTGGAGCATCGGGACTTAGTGATAGCAACCCCGCGTGATCTTGCGACAAGCCGAGCTCGCGCGCCGAACACAACATGCCGTGTGATTCCACACCGCGCAGTTTATTAAGAGTAATGCCAAAGGGTTTGCCGTCTTCCCCTGGAGGCAATTGCGCTCCGACCAATGCACACGGCACTTTCATTCCCACGCTAACGTTGGGCGCGCCACATACGATTTGCAACGGTGCTACGGTCCCCACGTCTACCGAGCACACGCGAAGTTTGTCGGCGTTGGGATGTGGATTAACCGCCATGACTTGGGCAACCACGACGCCGGAAAACGGGGGCGCGGCATCGCGCACTTCCTCGACCTCCAGCCCCGCCATTGTTAATTGATGCGAAAGCTCGTCCGTCGAGATCGGTGGGTTAACGAAGCTACGTAACCATGATTCAGAAAATTGCATATCGCTGCCTTGTCAACGAAATTGACTTAAGAAGCGCAAGTCGCCGTCGAAGAACAAGCGCAAGTCTTCAACACCGTAACGCAGCATCGTTAAGCGCTCGATGCCGCTTCCAAACGCGAATCCGATGTGCTTCTCGGGGTCCAAGCCAAAATTGCGCACCACGTTCGGATGCACTTGCCCCGAGCCGCTAATTTCCAACCAACGTCCTTTAAGCGGACCTTCTTCAAACATCATGTCGATTTCGGCGGACGGCTCGGTGAACGGAAAGTAGCTGGGCCTAAACCGCACGCGAATATCGTCGCGCTCGAAGAACGCATGCAGGAAATCGATGTACACGCTCTTTAAGTCCGCGAAGCTTACGTCGGTGTCGATCCATAAGCCTTCGAATTGATGAAACATCGGCGAATGCGTGGCATCGCTGTCCACGCGATAGGTACGACCTGGAACGATGACCTTGATCGCGGGCATGCAATCGCTATGGCGATACTTTTCAACATGCGCGCGTGCATAGCGGACTTGCATTGGCGAGGTATGCGTGCGTAGACATAAGGGGCGACCTTCGTCGTCTTTCATATCCACGTAAAACGTATCCTGCATTGAACGTGCCGGATGATTTTCTGGATTATTTAGCGCGGTGAAGTTGTACCAATCGGTCTCCAACTCAGGGCCATCGCCAACGTCGAAACCAACGCTGCGAAAGATGCTTTCGATACGCATCCACGTGCGCATGACGGGATGAATCGTGCCAATTGATTGGCCTCGTCCGGGCAACGTAACGTCGATGGCTTCCGTCGAGAGTTTGGCGGCTAAGGCAGCGTCCGCAAGAGCGCGACGACGAGCGTTAAGCGCCTCTTCGATCGCGCCCTTGACCGCGTTGATGCGCGCGCCGAGCTCACGTTTTTGCTCGGGCGATACGGTGGCTAGCGACTTCATTGCTTCGGTCACGCGCCCTGTCTTGCCCAGGTATTTTGCTTTTGCGTCTTCCAACGTCGCGACATCGGCCGCTTGTGAAAAATCGGCCCGCGCAACTTCGACTAAAGAATCAAGATGTTCCATAAGGCAAATACAAAGCGTCACACAAGAAAACGGGGCACTAGGCTCGTAGCCTGTGCCCCGTTCGCACAGCGAGGTAGACCTAGCCGTTACGCGTCAAGCCAGAGCCGCTTTTACTTGCGACACCAAGCCAGCGAATGCGGGTTTGTCGGTGATGGCCATATCGGAAAGCATTTTGCGATCCATCTCGATATTGGCCTTCTTCAACCCAGCGATGAATACGCTGTACGACAAGTCGTGCTCGCGGACCGCCGCGTTGATACGCGCGATCCAAAGCTGACGAAAGACACGCTTTTTCGTACGACGGTCGCGATAGGCGTATTGCCCAGCGCGCATTACCGCCTGCTTGGCGATCTTGAACGCTGTACTACGCCGGCCGCGATAGCCTTTTGCCGCATCAAGGACCTTTTTGTGACGCGCACGTGCGGTCACACCACGTTTAACTCGAGGCATGAGGTTCTCCTAGACGATTAAGCAAAAGGCAACATTGCGCGCACGGACTTCATGTTCGTGTCATGCACGAGCTCCGTACCACGTAACTGGCGTTTGTTCTTGGTGGTTTTCTTGGTAAGGATGTGGCGTTTAAACGCCTGGCCCCGTTTGACGGTGCCACCTGGGCGGACGACGAAGCGCTTGGCGGCGCTTTTTTTCGTCTTCATTTTGGGCATGACTGCTCCATCGTTGATGTGATGCAGGCAGGCGGCTTTCCAATAAAAGCGCTTGTTAACCTTGCCTTGCACTTATTGCGTCACGCTAAAAGCGCAACGTTACGGCCCAACTTGGCGCCGTATTCGCTAATCGCGGACTACTTGGTGAGTCCGCGACCTTATTTCTTTTTCTTGGGTGACAAAACCATCACCATCTGCCGACCTTCGAGCTTTGGCATTTGTTCGACTTGCGCTAGCTCATCAAGGTCGGTTCTCAAACGTTCAAGCATTCGAATACCGAACTCTTGATGCGCCATCTCGCGGCCACGGAAACGAAGGGTGATTTTTGCTTTATCGCCCTCCTCCAAAAACCGCCGCAGATTGCGCAACTTGATGTTGTAGTCACCTTCGTCGGTTCCAGGGCGAAACTTCACTTCCTTAACCTGGATAACCTTCTGCTTCAGCTTCGCTTCGTGCGCCTTTTTTTGCTCTTGGAACTTGAACTTGCCATAGTCCATGAGACGACACACAGGCGGCACCGCAGTGGGTGCAATCTCGACGAGGTCAACGTCCAACTCTTCGCCTTTGGCCAACGCGTCGGATAACCGAACCACACCAATTTGCTCCCCCTCGGGACCGATCAGTCGAATTTCGGGAGCAGTGATTTCTCGGTTGATGCGATGCGCGTTTTTTTGTACCGGCATTTCGCGCGAAAAGCGGCTAACGAATGTAGCGATGAGTCACCCTTTCAAAACTTTAATAAACGGGCCGTGATCTTGCGGATTAGTTCTTCGAGACTATTTCGCCCTGAAGATTTTCGGCAAACGATGCAATCGGCATAACACCGAGATCCTTGCCGCCGCGGGCTCGCACGGCAACAGTTCCTGCATCACGCTCCTTGTCGCCGACGACAAGAAGGTAAGGAATTTTTTGCATGGAACGGTCGCGAATTTTATAGGAGATCTTTTCCCCTCGCAAGTCAGCCTCGACCCTAACTCCTTGTTTTTGCAGCGTTTGTGCAATTTCTTTTGCGTACTCGCTTTGACCTTCCGAGATGTTCATTACGCACACCTGCAAAGGCGCGAGCCAGACGGGCAAAGCACCGGCATGTTGCTCGAGGAGAATGCCAATAAAACGCTCGAGCGAACCAACGATCGCACGGTGCAAGATGACCGGAATACGACGCGTATTGTCTTCGGCGACGTACTCGGCGCCAAGACGTTCGGGCATCGCAAAGTCCACTTGCATCGTGCCGCATTGCCATTGACGGCCGATGGCGTCCTTTAATGTGTACTCGATCTTCGGGCCATAGAACGCGCCGTCGCCTGGAGCAATTTCAAATGCGCAATTGGATCGGCGCAAGGATTCGATCAACGCATGCTCGGCCTTGTCCCATATAGCGTCGGACCCAATACGTTTTTCAGGGCGCGTCGCCACCTTGTAGAGAATTTCGTTGAAGCCAAAGTCGCGATACACACGCTGCAGCAACGCGGTATAGGCCACGCATTCATCGAGAATTTGGTCTTCGGTGCAGAAGATATGTCCGTCGTCTTGCGTAAAACCTCGAACTCGCATGATGCCGTGCAGGGAGCCCGACGGTTCATTGCGATGGCACTGACCGAACTCGCCATACCGCAATGGCAAGTCACGATAGGAACGCAGGTTCGATTTATAAATTTGAATGTGCCCGGGACAATTCATGGGCTTGATCGCGTAATCACGATTTTCGCTTTCGGTCGTGAACATGTACTCGCGATATTTTTCCCAATGCCCCGAGCGCTCCCATAACGAACGATCAATGATTTGCGGCGCTTTAACTTCTTGATAGCCGTTATCTTGATAAACGCGGCGCATGTACTGCTCGACCTGTTGCCATATGGCCCAACCCTTGGGATGCCAAAACACCAAGCCCGGCGCTTCCTCCTGCATATGAAAGAGATCAAGCTCTTTACCGAGACGGCGGTGATCGCGCTTTTCAGCTTCCTCGAGCATGTGCAAGTAGGCGTCTTGATCTTCCTTGCTTGACCAAGCCGTGCCGTAAATGCGCTGAAGCATTTCGTTCTTGCTGTCGCCGCGCCAATACGCGCCAGCAACCTTCATGAGCTTGAAGACCTTGAGCTTGCCAGTGCTTGGCACGTGGGGGCCGCGACATAAATCGGTAAACGCGCCTTCGCTATAAAGCGACACATCTTCGTTGGCGGGAATGCTCTCGATAATTTCGGCCTTGTAATGCTCGCCCAAGCTCTTGAAGTACTGCACGGCCTCGTCGCGAGGCAGCACCTTGCGATGCACCGGCTCGTCCTTGCGCGCGAGCTCGGCCATCTTGACCTCGATCGCCGCGAGGTCGTCGGGAGTAAACGGACGTTTGTACGAAAAGTCGTAATAAAACCCGTTGTCGATGACCGGGCCAATCGTCACTTGCGCCTCGGGAAATAATTCCTTAACCGCGTAGGCAAGCAAATGCGCCGTGGAGTGGCGAATGATGTCTAGTCCATCGGCGTCCTTAGCAGTCACGATGGCTAACGACACATCGCGATCGATTACATAACTCGTATCGACAAGCTTGGCGTCCGAACCATTTAAACCAATGCGCCCGGCAAGCGCCGCTTTGGCCAAGCCGGAACCAATTGATTGAGCGACCTGGGCGACCGTAACCGGCGCATCGAATTGCCGTTGCGAACCGTCGGGAAGCGTGACTTGAATCATGAGGACCTCGTGTGTTCGAGGCCAAGCTACGCTTTGAAGAATCAATAAAAAAGCGCGGCTTGACCGCGCTTTACATGGAAATGGAGAAGCAATCGGCCTAGCGTTTAGTGCTCGCGGCGGTGAAAGTTCGCGGTGTCATAACCCGTCGTGCCTTTCTCGATCTTGGGCTTCAAATTCAAGGTGGAGACTTACCACGCTGCATTCGCTTCAACATGACAACGCGGCGAACGCGACCCGGAAAGTGTGGTGGGCGCTAGTGGATTCGAACCACTGACCCCTACCATGTCAAGGTAGTACTCTAACCAACTGAGCTAAGCGCCCGGGAGCCCGAGAGAATATCACAAGGCATAAGTCGCACGACGTGCGTTAGCGCCGCGCAACATCGAATACGCCGGCCACGTCGCGAATCAATCCGAGAGCTCGCGCGAGAGCGGCTGCATCGCGCACTTCGGCGGTGAAAAGCATATGCGCTTCGCCCTTGCTGCTTTGGGTTTTTACGCCGGTCACATTAATTTTTTCGCGGGCGAAGACGTCCGACACGTCGCGCAATAAGCCGTGCCTGTCGATTGCTTGAACGGCGACGTCAACTGGAAAGACCGCCTCGTCACTGGCCTCGCCCCAATTGGTGTCGATCACGCGTTGAGGATCGGCGGCCGCGAGTCTTAAAAACGATTTGCAATCGGCTCGATGAATCGATACGCCCTTGCCTCGCGTAACGAAGCCACGGATACGATCGGGCGGCGCGGGTTTACAGCAGCGTGCAAGCTGCGTAAGCAGCTTATCCATTCCAACCACCAACACGCCCGACTTACTCGCGTCCGCGCGCTCCTTGCCGATGCGCGCCGGTGGTAGCGCCTCGCTATCGGCGGACGGCGGCGCTTCGAACAACGCGTCGATATGACGAACGTTAAAGTCCTCGCGCGCGGCGGCGACGAATAAGTCCTCGGCCTTTGGGTAGCCTAGCCGCGAGGCGATGTCGTCAAACGCAACCGACGTGCGTCCAAGCCGCTGCAATTCCTTTTCCACGCGCGCGCGGCCATGCGTGGTGGCATCGCTTAATTCTTGAGCGTTGAAATAGGCGCGTACCTTGGTGCGCGCGCGCGGGCTGGCGAGGTAGTTCAACGCCGGATTGAGCCAATCGCGCGACGGACCCGCGGTTGGCGCCTTGCTGGTGATGATCTCAACCGTTTGTCCGGTTTTAAGCGGCGTGTCCAACGGCACGATCGCGCCGTCCACCTTGGCGCCACGGCAGCGATGACCGACATCGCTATGCAAGTGGTAGGCGAAATCGATGGGGGTCGAGCCGGCTGGAAGGTCGATCACCCTGGCTTGAGGCGTCAGCACATAGATGCGGTCGTCCAACGAGGCGAATTTAAGACGCTCCGCCCACTCATGCGCGTCGAATCGCCGAGTGTCGGTTGGATCGGAAGGCGCACCCTCCGTGATGGCGTGACGAGCGACATCGGAACGCCAGGCGAACAATTGGCGAATCCACGCAATCTTGTCTTCGTAAGTGCCGGTGGCGGCGAGGCTTTTGTTGCCCGCCTCCTTGTAGCGCCAATGAGCGGCGACTCCGTACTCCGCGGCGTGATGCATGGCGCGCGTGCGAATTTGAACTTCGAAAGGCCGTCCGTCGTCGCCGACGACAACGGTATGCAAGGACTGATAGCCATTACCTTTTGGCCGCGAGATGTAATCGTCGAACTCGCGAGGAATGGGCTGCCATAGGTGATGCACCAAGCCAAGCACGGTGTAGCACTGCTTCACGTCCTCAACGATGACGCGAAACGCCCGCACGTCGTACAGCCCGCCGAAATCAACGCCCTTGCCGCGCATCTTGAGCCAGATGCTATAGATGTGCTTGGGCCGCCCGCTCACTTCCGCCGAGATACCCGCGAGAGCGAGTTCGCTGCGCAAACGTTCGATGGCTCGCGCGATATAGCCTTCACGCTCGACGCGCTTTTCCTCGAGCATCTTCGCGATGCGCTTGTAAGTCGTTGGCTCGAGAAATCGAAAGGCTAAGTCCTCGAGCTCCCACTTGAGTTGCCAAATACCCAAGCGGTTCGCGAGGGGCGCATAGACATCCAATGTTTCTTGCGCGTATCGCGCGCGCAGTTCGGTATCGACCTCGTCCTTGAATTGCGCGTACCAACGCAAGGTTCGTAAGCGCGAGGCTAGGCGCACGAACACCACGCGTAAATCGCCAACCATGGCAAGCAACATCTTGCGCAACGCTTCGGACTGCTGAACCACCGCTTTCTCGGCCGCCTTGCGATCGGCCGGCAAATGGTCACGCACCCGCGCGATTTCCGTGACGCGCATAAGCTGCACGATGCCTTTAACCATGCTTGTCACATCGGCGCCAAACTGCTTTTCAAGCGCTTCTTCCGACACAGGGTGATCGGCCCGCTCAGCGTCCGTGGTGCCGTACAGCAAGGCGGCGATCTGCGTGTTCGCGTCGGTTTGCAGTCCTTGAAGGATGGTGCTCAACGCTTGCGCATGGTCGATGATGCGCTCGCCCGTCGGCGCGAGACGTTCGCCATACGCCGTGCGCGCAACCTTCAACGCTTGCTCGTACAGACGCGCGAACTCGGCGGTCGAAAGCGCATCGTTCGCGGCTTCGACAGCGGTTAATTCCGGGCGTGGGGCGGCTGCTACCATCGGGAAAGTCTACGTCAAGACCTTTAAGTCGAGCCCTTATTGCGATGAAGTTTTTGAGCCAATTAATCGGGTCTTCCGCTCATGTCGGCATCGACGATGCGACGTGGACGAGCACGCTTGAGCGCCACTCTTTCCTGCAACGTTTGACGAAGAGCGAGCAAGCGCGTTTGCGTACGCATGCCGCTCAATTGATTTCCAAAAAATCGTTTACTGGCGTCGCGGATTTCGTGCTGACGGACGAGATCGTGGTGGCGATTGCCGCACAGGCTTGTTTGCCGGTGTTGAACTTGGGGATCGACGCTTTTGATCATTTTCAAGAGATCGTGGTGTACCCGGGCGAATTTTTAGTGCGCCGCGAGGTGACGGACGACGACGGCGTCGTCCACGATGAATCGGGCCCGTTAAGCGGAGAAGCAATGCCGGGCGGCCCGGTCGTGCTGAGTTGGAACGACGTTGCCGAGGCGAACCACTCGCGCGACGGTTGCAATGTCGTCGTGCATGAATTTGCGCACAAGCTAGATATGGCCGATGGCATGGAAGCAGACGGCGTGCCGCCGTTGCATCCACGACTACATACGGGTTTATCGCGCCAAATCTGGATCGAGACCTTGGACGCCGCCTACGAGGATTACTGCGAGATGCTCGACAACTTGGAGAGCTCGATTCCAGCCGAAGTCGATCCCGAGAGCGAGGAAGGTCGGCGGTTGTATGCGGCGTTGCCGCTGGATCCTTACGCGGCCACGCATCCGGCGGAGTTTTTCGCGGTGGCGAGCGAGGCGTACTTCGTATCGCCCGCTCGCTTGCATCAATCGCTTCCCGCGTTGTTCGACCTGCTTGATCGTTACTACCGCCCGACCTTGGCTAGGCTGATAGCGCGGCGGTAATAACGATTTCGACGCGGCAGTTCGGGTTGAACATGCCCGCTTCGACGGTGGCGCGTGGCGGCGTATGCCCAGGCACCACCCAAGCGTCCCACGCGGTATTCATTAACGCGAAATCGTTCATGTCGCGCAGAAAAATCTGCGCCATGAGGATTTTCGTCTTGTCGGTGCCAAGCTCGGCAAGCAAGCGGTCGATCGACGCAAGCACTGCTTGCGTCTGTTCGGCCGCGCCTTGCGTGAGGTCTTCGGGCACCTGTCCCGCGAGATAGGCCACGCCGTTGTGCACCGCGACTTCGGATAAGCGCGGGCCCACGTGCAAGCGTCGAATCGTCATTGAGCCGGCCTTTCTCGATCAGGGGTACAAGCCACGCTCTTCGCGGGCTTGCAACACGCGCGTGCACGCGACGACGAAGGCCGCCGTGCGCAGCGGAATGCGATGCTGCTCCGACGTTTCCCAAATGCGGGTGAAGGCGTCGACCATGATCTTGTCGAGCCGCTCGTTGATTTCGTCTTCGGTCCAGAAGAACGAGCTGAAGTCTTGCACCCACTCGAAGTACGACACCGTCACGCCGCCCGCGTTGGCGATGACATCGGGCACGACGGTGATGCCACGGTCGGCCAGCGCCAAATCCGCGTCCGGCGTGGTCGGGCCGTTCGCGCCTTCGAGAACGATCTTGGTTTTAAGACGTTCAGCGCGCGCCTTCGATACTTGGCCTTCCAGCGCGGCGGGGATGAGGAAGTCGCTTTCGACGTTCCAGAAGTCTTCGTTGGCGATGCTGTCGGCGCCTTTGAACCCGCCGATGCCGCCGGTAGCTTGCACATGCGCGATGAGCGCATTGACGTCGATGCCGTCGGCCTTATAGAGCGTGCCGGTATGGTCTTGAACGACGACAAGCTTGGCTCCGCTTTCCACGAACAAGCGCGCCGCGACCGAACCGACGTTGCCAAAGCCTTGCACCGCGATACGCGCGCCTTCGATCTTGACGTTCAAGCGACGCGCGGCCTCGCGGCCGATGACGAACACGCCGCGACCCGTGGCGTTCACGCGGCCGAGCGAGCCGCCGAGCGGAATCGGCTTACCCGTGACGACGCCGGTGGCGGTGGCGCCCACGTTCATCGAGTAGGTATCCATCATCCACGCCATGATTTGCGCGTTGGTGTTCACATCGGGTGCGGGAATGTCTTGCTGCGGCCCGATGATGATGCCGATCTCGCTGGTGTAGCGACGCGTGAGCTTTTCGAGTTCCTTGCGCGACAGCAGCTTTGGATCGACACGAATGCCGCCTTTGGCGCCGCCGTAAGGCAAGCCGACCGCGGCGTTCTTGACCGTCATCCAGGCGGACAACGCCATGACTTCTTCGAGCGTGACGTCGGGGTGATAACGCACCCCGCCTTTACCCGGGCCACGCGTCAAGCTGTGCTGCACGCGGAAGCCTTCGAAGTGCGCGATCGTGCCGTCGTCCATCTCAATGGGGATATCGACGATGAGGGCGCGCTTGGGGCGCCGCAACGTTTCGGCCCACCGCGCGAGTGGCCCGAGGTAAGGCACCACGCGATCGACTTGAGACAAATAAGTACCCCACGGACTATCGGACGTGGGTGTGACGAACGACAAATTGGACATGCGCATCTCCATAAAAAGCGGGGCCGGTTCTGGTGGCCCGCCAAATACAAGGCGCGAACATTACCTTAGAGCGGCGCGATCGAGCACCGCCAATGCGTCATGACTCACTGCGGGAAGCAATGGATCGGGCTAGCACGCTTGTTAAACTCGGCGCCTTCCTACGAGCGATACCCATGACTTATTGCGTTGCGATACGGCTGGACGCCGGCCTCGTTTTTTTGTCCGATTCGCGCACGAACGCGGGGGTCGATCAAATCTCAACGTTTCGCAAGATGACGGTCTTCGAGCGGCAAAACGACCGCGTGATGGTGTTGCTGACGTCAGGCAACCTCGCGATTAGCCAAGCCGCTCGCAAATGGTTGTCCGAGCGATCTTCGGCCGATGGCACGACGTTGTGGTCCGCCAAGACGATGGGCGACGCGGTGAATTGCGTGTCCGACGCGATTCGCGCCGTGTACGCGCGAGACGCCGAGCAGCTCAAGAAATTCGGCGTGGATTTCAATTGCAGCTTTTTGTTCGGCGGACAGATCGGCGATGAACCACCGCGCTTGTTTCAGCTGTACTCAGCGGGCAATTTCATCGAGGCGACGCCGGAAAATCCGTACTTTCAAATTGGAGAGGCGAAATACGGCAAGCCAATCATCGATCGCGTGGTCACATGCTCCACGCCGCTCGACGAAGCCGCGAAATGCGCGTTGATTTCAATGGACTCCACCTTGCGCTCCAATATCTCGGTGGGGCTGCCGTTGGATTTGCTGGTGTATGAAGTCAATACCTTGCAGGTCACGCGGTTTACCCAGATCGACCGCAACAACCAGTACTTTGCGATGATTCAAAACACGTGGGGCCAACGCCTGCGCCAGGTGTTTGGCGAAATTCCCAATCCGAACTGGAGCGCGCAAACAGGCGATGGGCCGCATGCACTGCGGGTTGAATCGGCCGAAGCGTCCAACGCCGCGAGCGCGCCGCCTCGCGCGCCCGTGCCGCCCGACGCTCCCGCGAACGAAAACGCGGCAAAACCGATTCAGACCGTGGCGCAAAACGCACGGCCCGATCAGCCGCGTTAGGCATTACGGCTTATTGCGCGAGCCAGCCGCCGTCCATGTTGTAAGCCGCGCCGCGCACTTGCGCGGCCGCGTCGGAGCACAAGAACACCGTCAACGCGCCAACTTGTTCGGGCGTGACGAACTCGAGCGACGGTTGTTTTTCGCCGAGCAACTCTTTGCGTGCCGCTTCAACGGGTTTGCCCTCACGCGCCGCGCGGTCGTCGATTTGCTTTTGCACGAGCGGCGTGAGCACCCAGCCCGGACAAATCGCGTTGCAGGTGATGTTGGTTTGCGCGGTTTCGAGCGCGACCGCCTTCGTCAAACCAAGCACGCCATGCTTGGCGGCGACGTAAGCGGACTTTTGCGCCGACGCCACAAGCCCATGCGTGGAAGCGATGTTGACGATGCGGCCCCATCGCTTGACCTTCATCGCGGGCAGCGCCGCTTTAATGGTGTGAAAGTTCGACGACAAATTGATGGCGAGGATGGCGTCCCATTTTTCGTCGGGAAAATCTTCAACGTTGGCGACATGCTGAATGCCCGCGTTGTTCACGAGAATGTCGACATCGCCAAGCGTCGCGCTCGCGTGTTGAATCATGGCGCGGATCTCGGCGGGTTTGCTGATGTCGGCGCCGTGATATGTGCAACGTACGCCATATTTCGATTCGGTTTCGGCGCGCAAGGTATCGATAAGCTTTGCGTCGCCGAAGCCATTGAACACAATGTTCGCGCCTTGGGCGGCTAGCGCGTGTGCAATGCCTAAACCGATGCCGGATGTTGAACCGGTGACGAGCGCGATCTTGCCTTTCAGACTCATGTTCACTATCCCGTGTTGTATGTGGAGGCCTTAAGTGTTCCTCGAAATTCTACGCAAGCTCTTTCGTCGCTCGAGCGGTATTCCACGATTCGGCAGCATTGAATGCCGCTCGCCGGCCGGTCCTCATCGCATGCATTGGACCGAATGGGGCGACGCGCGTAATCCACGCGTGTTGATATGCGTACATGGGGTGTCGCGCGTAAGCCGAGACTTCGACACCTTGGCGCGCGAGTTGAGTCGTCATTACCGCGTGATTTGCCCGGACATCGTCGGGCGCGGTCGCAGCGATTGGCTGACAGATCCGTTGCATTACAACGTGCCGCAGTACGTACAAGATTGCGCGATGTTGATCGCGCACCTCAAGGCCGACACGGTGCATTGGGTAGGCACCAGCATGGGCGGCTTAATCGGCATGGGGTTGGCGGCGTCGCAACCCGATGCGATTCAACGCCTGGTGCTTAACGATGTGGGCCCGGTGATCAAAGGCGCGGCATTAACGCGCATCGGCGATTACCTGGGCGCCGACATCAGTTTTAAAACTTTTGAAGAAGGCGCCGCGTACATCAAGATGCTGAGCGCGCCCTTTGGCGAACATAGCGACGCGCAATGGCGATCGCTCAGCGAACACATGCTCGTGCAGCGCGAGGAAACCGGCGCGCGCGTATGGCGCTTGCACTACGACCCGCGTATTGGCGACAACTTCAAGCTCGTGGCACGCGTGACGCCGAGTGGCACCGATATGTACTTATGGAATGTGTACGACGCGATCAAGTGTCCGACGCTTGCGATTCGTGGTGCCTTGTCCGACTTGCTCTCGCGCGAAACACATACCGAGATGGCGCTTCGTGGACCAAAGGCCACGCTTGCCGAAATACCTCGGGTAGGCCATGCGCCAACGTTGATGCAACCCGATCAAATCGCCGTCGTGCGTGACTTCCTACTTATGTCGGCGTGACCGATACATTGACCGTCATGCGTTCTTGGCCTCCGCCGGCGCGAACGCCGCGGATGGGCGCGGCGGACTCGTAATCGCGCCCCACGGCAAGACGGATGTAGCGCTCCGACGCGAAGCAACGATGCGTGATGTCGATGCTGACCCACCTTCCCCCGGAAGACTCGCGCGTATCCTCCAACCAAACATCCGCCCAAGCGTGGCTTGCAAGCTCCGGCCGCTCACCCGGATAAAAGTAGCCAGACACGTAGCGACAAGGAACACGATTAAGCCGACACACTGCGAGAAATACATGCGCGTGGTCTTGGCAAACACCGCGTTGCAACGCGAGCGCTTGCGAGGCCGTGCTCGCGACGTGCGTGACGCCGGGCGTATAGCGAACGTCCTCGCAGATTTTGCTGGCAAGGTTTAGAAAACGATCGACGCCATGCGAGCGATCCAAGGCTTGCGAGGCAAAGTCGGCGATGCGTTCATCGGCCTGAGTAAATGTTGTTGGCGTGGAAAACACCAATGGCGATACACGCGCCGCGCGCGTGGATTCCGCGACACGTCCATCGTCAAGACGATGCACCTCGACCACGCCCGACGCCAATACGCGAATCGCGCCGCCCGACCGCGCCAATGTGAACGTGGAGACCTCGTTGCCAAACGCGTCGATCGATGTCTCCAACTTTGCCGGCGCGGCGATGTTCCATTCGATCGCGACTTGATGCGGCTCGTTGCGCGGCGTGAGGCGCAATTGTTGAATCGAGTAAAAAAACGGACTCGAATACACGTAAAGCGTTTCGTGCCGAACCGAAAGTCGCATCGTCATGGCGGCTTAACTCGCCAATGGCACCAGGAAGTCACGCGAAATGCGGTTTCCTAAGTCGGCCACCTTTTCGAGGAAGCTGGTGAGGTACGCGTGCAAGCCAGTGTGAAAGACATCGTCGATGCGGCCGTATCTAAGTTCGGCGGCGAGCAAGCCACCTCGACGTTCGGTTTCGCCGCTT
>DASTRU010000267.1:0-5112 GCA_035761045.1 Burkholderiaceae bacterium
ACCGACACGAGAAAATGCGAAGTCCATGAACGTGAACCGGGAAGCGACGATTACAAATGACACGAGACTTAGAAACCCACGACTACAACGGGCATGTCATCGTCCTTCACTTCGAAGAGGTAAAAGGCGGATGGCGATGCAGATATTCGATCGACTTCGATACTCCCGCGCCTAATTTTGACCGCCCACTCCCTACCAAAGACCTCGCGCGAAGCGAGGCTTTGGCGGAAGCGAAGCTTGAGATCGACTCAAACCGTTTGCGGGAACCACGCTAACGTCGCTGGCGCAGACGAATATGTAATCCGAATCCACTGCCCTGGTTCCACGTAGAACTGTCCAACCGTGTGCCCCACGTTGCCGTAATTGACGTCGTTCGGGCTTTTCTCCACCAATGAAACGGAGCCGCCGTCCATGTAGACCATCACGGGATAAGGGTTCGGGTTTTGCCACTTGAACGGCGAGCCCGTCGGGGTAATGTTCGTTGCGGTTGTCCCGTTATTCACGCGCTTCGCAACGCCGCGACCATAAATGCGGCCCCAACGAGTTTTACCAAGGTTCGTGTTCTCGACGAGTCGATCGATATTGCGCGTCGCCGTGTCTTGCACGATTTCAAGATCACCGTTCGTTGCAATAGAGATGCTATCCGCGTTTGAGTTGGCCGCGATGAGTATCGGGCGACGCCCCGCATTGGGCGTGCCTTCAATCGTGTAGCGCTTATTAACGTTACTAATACGTCCACCGTCTCGCGCGACTGCGACGCGGCCGACGTTCGTTGCGTTCACAACAATCCCGTCTTCACCCGTCTCGTCAACAACCAACCCCGGCCCGCACACCATCAAATCCTTGGTGTAGTCGAACAACATGCCGCGGCCGCTGCCCTGTCCTGCTGTACCGACGATGCCATTTGGATCAGTGGTATCGCGGATCACCGGGTTCTCAATCACTAGGTTCTCCACCAAGCCAGTGGAAGCACCTTGCGTCACGATTGCGGTTGTTGCGGAACGTGCGATGTACGGATTGACGATGCGAATATCCCGCGTCACTTTGCCCGCACGCCCTGTAATCATGATCGGATACAGCGATGCGTAACCGCAGTTCGTAATCGAAATGCCGTCAATCAAAATATCTTCGTTGCCGTACGTATCGAACGAAGATTCGCTTGCGATGTACACGCCACAACGCACTACTTCGTTCGCCGCGCGGCCGTACTTCGCTGGAATCAAACCATCAACGATACTGCCCACGTTGCGCACGCGTTTCGCGCCCACTATGGGGAATGCGCGCGCGTGCTTAAGTCCGTAGACCTTATTCCCAATATCGACGATGCCCTCGGGTTGCCCCGCGCCCGTGCCGGTCGCATAGCCTACGATCGGGAACGCATCGTCGCCGCCGTTCTCCACCACATTACCCGCGCGCAAAATGTTGCGACTCGTGCCGGTAATGTGAAAGCTGTCCTTATACGTCCCGATCGCGCGGCAATACCGAATGCCGCCGCCATCCAAGTGCCGCATATTCACCGGCACACCAAACGAGTTTAGGAAGTCGCACTCGCTGACCCACACGTTCGAGCCGCCTTGCACTCGTAAGATCATGTCGGTTTCCAACGCGTTGTATCCCGCGTCGGTCGGCGTATTCACGATCTCGAACGTGATTCCACGAACTTCAATATCGTTTGCGCCTGCGATCTCGATGCGGCAGTTCTTGCCAAGCGCACCTTGAAAGCGAAACTTCGTGAGATGCCGCCCCATGCCAAACATGGATCGCGTCAAGAGCGGTACTTGCGACTCCCAATTAACGATTTGCGGGCCGAATTGACAATGAAAGCCTTCAGCGTTCGCGGCCTCACACATATCGAGTAAATCCTGTGTGTGGTCCGCGTTGTCACGCGTACTCGTCAAAAACTCCCGAAAATTGCGGAAGCTGGCGGGGGCAGTAGGTGCCGGAATCGAAACGCCAAGACGTTCCGCAAGATCAAAGATTTGCTGCTGCTCATACGAGCCGGGAAGACGAACACGCGTACTCATTGCAAATGCTCCTTCTTAGAAATGAAAAAAGCCCGCTCGTGGCGGGCTTTTCTCGTTGGGGGATTAAGAGAGCTTGTTTGCTTATTACTTAGGCGATGGACATTCCTTGTCGGACTTACCTTTCATGCCGCGGTAGACGGGCGCATTGCCCTCACCTCGACGGATTAACCAATCAAGAGAGCCAAAAAACCCAAGGTATAAACAGGCCCATATAGGCAGGGCTATTGCCATGTAAAACAACCATTCAAGGAGCGTCATTCTTCGATCGCATCCATTTCATTGCGCGCACGCGCACGTAACGACTCCGGCACCGAACGAACAAACCGCTCCTCGCGCGAGCGACGCATATCGCGCGCGCGCTTCAACACATCCGCTAGACGAACCTTGATCGCCATATCGGGGTTGCGCGCATTCCACTCACGCAACATGTCTTGCGCATCGCGCGCCGCATCGGTGTCTTGGTTCGCCAATCCACGCGCCCATAACTCACGAATCTCCGCCGCTTTCGAGTTCACAATGTTTTCGTCGGCGCGGATATCGCGTAAACGGCGACTCTCGCTCGCTAGGCGCTGCGGGTTAAAGCCCACGGCCTTCGTCAACGCTTCGGCGGGGGAAACATCCATCACACGCCGCCCCATCTCGTCGCGCGCCTCGCCCGTGGCCAGCATCTCGCCACCCTTCATCGCATTGCGCGCGGCGAGCGGCGTCGCCATCGTCAACGCGCCCGCTAAATCGCCACGGAAGATGCGCTCGATCGCCTTGCTCGCATCGCCCATCAACGACGCAACGGGGCCGCCCAATTCGCTCAAGTCGCGCGTCTTATTTGGATTCGACGGCACAAGCATTCCGGTACCGGGAATTAAATTCCCGAGTCCCAGACGCGCCTGCACATCGACGCCAAGCTGCGTGCTAATCCCGTAAAGCGCCACATTGGCGAACGTCTCGCCAAATGCCGCCGACAACGCGCCGCGCTTCCATTGCCGTACATTCGTGCCGTATCCGAGCCATTGCCCCGTCGCGTCGATCAAGTCATCAAGATCGTCCGCCCCCGGCAGACCCTGCACACCTGCCGCAAGCGCCAGCATCCCCAACGCAACTGCCACTTGCTGCTTAGGCAACGCGCCGTCCTTCGACAACTGCTTTAGGAACTCGATGTAGGCGATGCTGTATTGCTTGAAGGTGAACAGCGTCGCGCCGATCGTCCCGCGCGCCCAATTCGGCCGGTTCGCGCGCGAGTACAACCCCTGCGTGTCGTAAATGGCTTGCTTGGCAAACGCATAGGGGTCCGCCTCCCCGGCCTTGCGCGCGGCCAAGTACGCCGCTGCAAATGTCGTCTTACGGTTAAACGCTTCCGTCACCGCGAAGTTCGCGCCCCACACCGTGTGAAAGGCTTGCATCAACGGTGTCTTAAACTCGCCGCGGCTCGTCGCCATCAGGTTGTGAATTTCCGAAGGGTCCGTAATCCCCTCGCTGGCGGCCAGCTCGAGCGCGCGCGCCAACTCCTTATCCGCCACAGCTTGACCGCGCATCGAGCGCACCGCCGCTGCCATGCCATCTTTCAATGCGCCTGCCGCGTTACCCACACCAAAGCGCGACAAATACGGCAACGTCATCATTACTGGCTGCGACAAGTTCACCAAACCCGAGGCCAGCGATCCGCCCAAGTACCACGTAAACATCAATCCGCGAATCTTTGCCGCCTCTTCCTTCGGCTCGGTCACGTACGACACAAGTTCGAGCGCCTCATCTTTCACGCCGCCGTCGCGCACACCGTTTGCCGCCTCCTTCATGGCTGGAATGTTCACCACGCTTGACGCGTACCGCGCGTTGCTTGTCAAAAACGCCGCAAGCGTGCGCTTCGCATCCATCGAGAAACCCGCCGTGCCCTTACGGTGAATCAAGCGCTTCAACGCCGAGCGATCGGCAGTCGCGAGTTCGTACCACTTTTGCAGCGCTTCATCCTCGATGCCCGCCTCCTTGGCGAACAGCATCACCGTATGCGGGTCCACGCCCTTAAACAACGTATGCTCGCTTTGCGACATCTCACCGCGCGCAAACCGCAAACTCTTGTTCGCTTCTTTTAAGCGCCGCTGCTCGCGCAACAATTCCGCCATCGACTCAAAGCGGCCGAAGTACGCCACTTCGTCGCCCTCGTATGCGGTCAAATAAAAGCGCCCGAAGCGCATCAACGGCGCATACCCCGCGCGCTGCAATTCATCAACACGCGTTTCGACATCCTCGATCGACGCGGCTAAGCGCTCAGCGGCTTCGCGTTGCTCGTCCGTCTCCGCTGAGAATTGCATATCCTCCACAACGCGCATCGCCTCGCGCTTCACGTCGGCCAGCGACTGCGCTTGTTGCTCAATACGATCAACGACGTCTTGATCTACCCGCGCCGTGCGCAGCGTTGAAAGCATCGTTGCACGCCCGGCGTCTTCGAGCGATTGATCGATCGCCGCCCGCGCCTCGCGATACATCCCAATCTGCGCATCCGTCGCGCCAAAGCGCGAGCGCAATTCCGCATCCGTCCAAACGCGGCCTTCCGTTGGCGATGGCCCCTTACCCGTGTCTTCGCCCGCAAGCGTGCCCTCGGACAACACGCGCGCAAGCCACTCGTTATCGCTGGCCGACATGCCGCCCTTGCCCATCGCCTGCGCCACCGCGCGCGGCACATCACGCAAACCGCCCACCTTCGGCAAGATCGTTGGCGCAAGCCCCTCGGCCCTCAGCGCGTAGCGGCTAATGTCATCGATGAACTTTTGCGAGCGATCGAATACGCGCTTGTACTCCGCGTTCTCGCGCGCCTTCGCGAGTTGCGTCCCGATCGTGCGCGCCCAAACACCAAACGTGCGACCACCCGCAAACGTATCGAACACAGCATCGTGCGCACGTTGCGCGAAGGGATGCCAGTTATCCGCCGTCGCGCCGGTTGTTAGTGTCTCAATGCGAGATTCGAGGATGTTGGACGAGGCGGGATCGAAGGTGCCGCGATTGCCGATCGCGCTTTTAACTTGCGTGGGGTCAAACACTACGATAGTGCTTGGCTTGTCCGATTCGTCTAATGTGACGAGCGCATCGTGCCCATACG
>DASTRU010000268.1:0-5062 GCA_035761045.1 Burkholderiaceae bacterium
CGCAATCGTTCCAGGTCGTGCGTGATGGCTCGTCGCACGCCGAGGAATTGCGGTTTGTCCACGCGCGCGAGTCGCGCGTCCACGTTTTGCAAGGTGATGAGCGCGGCTTGCACGTTGGCGAACAATTGCAATTGCTGCGCAGCCGCCATCACGAGTTGTTCGATCTCCGCGAGCTGCACGTCGTCGCGATTGCGCGAAAGTTCTTGATACAGCTGCTCGAGCGCCGCTTGCTGACTTTGCGATTCCGCCACGCGCGCTTCCAAGGCGTTCACGCGCTTGAGTGCCTCGGCCAATTCGTTGCCGCCTTCGCGCTGCGATTGCTCCAACGCCTTGCCGCGCGTGTCGACCTCGGCGATGCGGCGCGCGAACTCGCGTTGCGTGCCGCGCAGCTCGTTGTAGCCGCGCACGCCCAGCACGACGACAACCACGGTAAGCGCGAGCAGCACCGCCCACAGCGCGCGCTCGCGCATTTGCACTGCTGGCGACGTTAGGGATGCCGGATCCGATTCGGACGCGGTAACGATCTCGGGAGAAGAGGTCATGCGCGGCAAAGCGACATGCACGTTCGCTTTCGTTCTGTTTAAGGAGACGGTGCGATCGATTCTAGCTTGAGCATCACCGCATCGTCGCCAGGAACGCATTGTTCAACGTGTTGCCAGCCCAATCGTGTAGCGACTTGCGCCACACGTTCGTGCGTGACGAGCGCGGGAAACGACATCAAACGTGCACCAATGGACCCCGCCGTCATCGTCGCGAAATGCGTCGCGCCCTCGCTGCTCGTCAGCAAGGTGCAGCACCACGCGCCGTCGAGCACGCGTTCGAGCGCCTTGGCATGCTCGGCGCTCAGGCGAGGGCATCGACGTTCATAAAGCACTAGTTCTTCGGTGAGTGAACCCGCCGCGCGCAACGCGCCTTGCAACACATTGCGTCCGCCCTCGCCCTTCACAAACAACGCTAAGCGAAAGCCTTGCGGACGTAAGCGCCGCAAGGTAACGAGCATGGCCTCGGAATCGAGGTTGACGTCGTCGTCGCGCTCTTGTCCAGGCGTGACGACTATCGCGTGCGAAGTATGTTGAGCCAATACCGCTCGGCTCGCGGGTCCCATGACGGCTAAACATGCATCGGGCGCGAACGCGGCGTGGGGAGCAAGCGCGAAGAACCGTTCAATCGCGTTAGCGCTTGCGAAATGCACGAGGTCGAAACGATCGAGTCGATCGAGCATGGCGCTCCATCGCGGCGAAGGCGGCAACGGCACGATCTCGAACGCGGGCACGTGAGCAACCGCGAAATCCGCACGTTGCAAACGCGCGATCAACGCATCGGCTTGACCCGCCGGGCGCGTGATCACGACGCCTCGTCGATGCAATCCGTTCACGTCGTTGAACCTCGGCCTAATGCGCGGGCTTTAACAACCGCGCCGCGCCGCGAGCAAGCAACACCTCGGCCACTTCCCGACCCAAGGCTTCGCATCGTTCGACGTCATCGAACCCTTCGGCCTCCAAGCGCTCTTGACCATCCTCGGAAGCCACCATGGCGCGCAAATGCAACCGACCGCCCTGCTCATGCGGCACGCAATACGCGGCGATCGGCGTCGCGCAATTGCCGTCCAACGCGCGCGCGACCGCGCGCTCGGCCAATACGCAAGAGGCGGTCGTGGGGTGATGCAAGGCATGAAGCACGGCCGCGACATCGGACCGAGCCGCGAGGATTTCGATACCCAACGCGCCTTGCCCCGCCGCGGGCAGCGATACATCGGGCTCAATCCAACTCCTAATACGTTGCGCAAGGCCCAACCGTTTAAGCCCCGCTCCGGCAAGCACGATGGCATCGAAATCGCCGCGATCGAGTTTGGCGAGGCGCGTATCGAGGTTGCCGCGCAAGGGCGCGATCCTCAGATGCGGATGCCGGGCCCGCAACGACGCCGCGCGACGCAAGCTCGACGTGCCAACCACCGCGCCCGCCGGCAACGCATCCAACGACGCATGATGATTGGAGACAAAGGCATCGCGTGGATCCTCGCGTTCGAGCACCGTCGTCAACGCGAACTCGGGTTCCAAACGCATCGGCACGTCCTTCAGAGAATGCACGGCCAGATCGGCCCGGCCTTCGAGCAACGCCACCTCAAGCTCTTTAACGAACAACCCCTTGCCGCCGACCTTGGACAAACTGCGATCGAGAATTTGGTCGCCGCGCGTGGTCATGCCAAGCAACTCCACCTCGCATTGTGGGTAGAGCGCGCGCAAGCGATCGCGCACGTGATGCGCCTGCCATAACGCGAGACGCGATTCGCGCGTGGCGATGACGAGTCGTGACGGAGGAACAACGGGAGCCGCCGAGGAAGAGGTCATGGAAGTAATGGATTGGTCGCGGTGCGGCAAAAAAATGGTATCACGCACTTTCTTAGTTTTTTCCATCGCCCGCGCCCGCCATGCCTCGTGACCACGCCACCGACGACCACAACCGCGACACCAAGGACGAACCGCTGTTCGACGATATTCGACTGCTCGGCCGATTATTGGGCGACGTGCTACGCGAACAACATGGCGCCGCGGTGTTTGAGAGCGTCGAAACCATTCGTCGCACCGCCATTCGTTATCGGCGCGACGCCGATGCCGACGCCGCGAGCGATCTCGACCATTTACTAAAGCGCTTATCGCGCGACGACACGATCTCCGTCGTGCGCGCGTTTAGTTATTTCTCTCACCTCGCCAACCTCGCCGAGGACAGGCACCACGTGCGACGCCAACATGCGAACGCACTCGCCAACGCTCCGGCACGCCCTGGCAGTCTCGAACATGCGTTGGAACGACTTAGCGCGGCGGACGTGAGTCCCGCGCGTATTCGCGCGACGCTGGAACGCGCGTTGATTTCGCCCGTACTCACCGCGCATCCAACCGAGGTGCAGCGTAAAAGCATTCTCGATTTGCAATCGCGTATCGCGGCCTTGCTTGAACAGCGCGACACGCCATTGCCCGACGACGAACGCGACGAGTTGCTCGAGCATCTATGCGCGGCCGTCGTCTCGTTGTGGCAAACGCGCATGTTGCGATCGAGCAAGTTATCGGTCGCCGATGAAATTGAAAATGCGTTGTCGTATTACCGCGCGATGTTTCTCGCCGAAGTACCGCGTCTTTATGCGCGACTGGAACGCGCGTTGCGAAAAGCCGAGCCTAAAGGCTCATCGCCCTTGCCACCGTTCTTTCGCATGGGCAGTTGGATTGGCGGCGATCGCGACGGCAATCCCAATGTCACCGCGCAAACCCTGCGTCACGCCGCGCATCGGCAAGCCTTGGTCGCGTTAGGACACTACCTCGCCGAAGTGCATGCCTTGGGCGCTGAATTATCAATGTCCGAATTACTGGTGGGCGGCTCGCCGGACTTGCACGCGCTTGCGAGCAACAGCGGGGACGTGTCGCCTCACCGCGCCGATGAACCTTACCGTCGTGCTCTAAGCGGTATTTACGCACGGCTTGCCGCCACGGCGCGCGCCCTCGGTCTCAACGAACTCGATATTCGCGCGACATGGACCGCCGAGCCGTATGCCCACGCCAACGCCTTCGCGGCGGATTTACGCGTCATCAATGACTCGCTCGCGACGCATCACGCACAAGCCGTCGCGCATCAGCGGCTGGCTCCGCTCGAACGCGCTGTCGGCGTGTTTGGCTTTCACTTAGCCACGATTGACTTACGACAAAGCTCCGACGTGCATGAACGCACCGTTACCGAGCTTTTACGCAGCGCGCGCGTGTGCGACGACTACGCGGCGTTAAATGAAGCCGAGCGTTTGCAATTACTAAGTGCCGAGCTTGCATCGCCTCGCCCGCTCGCCTCGCCTTATGGAAGTTATACCGACGAAACGCGTGGCGAACTCGCGGTCTTTCACGCGGCGCGCGAGATTCGCATGGCGTATGGCGAGCGGGCGATTGAACTTAGCATCGTCTCGCACACCGAAACCCTAAGTGATTTACTCGAGGTCGCATTACTTCAACGCGAAGCGGGTTTATATCGCATCGATGGCGACGCGCCGGCGATGGACCTCATGGTGGTGCCGTTATTCGAAACCATCGCGGACTTGCAAAACGCGCCGTCGATCATGCATGACTTCCTCGCGCATCCATTGATCCGTCAAACCGTTAAGGCGCGCGGCGATATGCAAGAAGTCATGCTCGGTTATTCCGACAGCAATAAAGACGGCGGTTTCCTCACCTCGAACTGGTCGCTTTTCAAAGCGGAAACCGAGCTTGTGCGCGTGTTTCGCGACGCCGGTGTGCGGCTGCGTTTATTTCACGGTCGCGGCGGGACCGTTGGCCGTGGCGGCGGCCCCAGCTACGACGCGATCCTCGCTCAACCACCAGGCACGGTGGACGCGCAAATTCGCCTCACAGAGCAAGGCGAAATCATCGCGAGTAAGTTTTCCAACCCTGAGATCGGTCGTCGCAATCTGGAAACCCTAGTCGCGGCGACGCTTGAAGCTACGCTTGCGCAAAGCCCCAACGACGCGGTGCCAGACGAATTCCTAACAGCCATGCAAGCGCTTTCCGATATCGCATACCGCACGTATCGCGAATTGGTTTACGACACGCCTGGCTTCACCGAATACTTCACCTACGCCACGCCTATTAGCGAGATCGCCGAACTCAACATCGGCTCGCGCCCCGCGTCGCGCAAATTCGTCGCCGGCAAGGTAGGTCGCATCGAAGACTTGCGAGCGATTCCATGGGGCTTTAGCTGGGGGCAATGCCGTTTGCTCTTGCCTGGTTGGTTTGGCATGGGCAGCGCGATGCACGAGTTCATCGAAAATCAAGACGCCGACGAGCGACCCAAGCGCCTCGCTTTGCTCAAACGCATGGCGCGAGAATGGCCATTTTTCGCCGCGCTGCTCTCCAATATGGACATGGTGCTCGCCAAGACCGACTTAGCCGTCGCAAAGCGCTATTCGGAACTCGTTCCCGATGAAACACTGCGTCACCATGTATTCGACCGCATCGCCGCCGAGCATGCACGCACTGTTCAAGCCTTATTCACCGTTACGCAAGCACGAGATCTTCTCGAACGAAATCCC
>DASTRU010000269.1:0-6099 GCA_035761045.1 Burkholderiaceae bacterium
GACGGATTCACGCTGCTTGAGTTATTGGTCGTCGTGGCCATCATTGGTTTGTTGGCGGCCTATGTCGGTCCTAAGTATTTTTCGCAATTGGGTAAATCGGAACAAAGCGTGGCCAAGGCACAGCTTGACGCATTTTCTAAAGCGCTGGATGCGTACCGGCTTGATAACGGCACGTATCCCAGCAATGAAGAAGGTCTTAATGCCTTGATCCAACGGCCCAACGGCGCGGCGAAATGGAATGGGCCGTATTTGCAAAAAGCAGTACCCACCGATCCTTGGGGACGCGCTTATTTGTACCGCGCGCCTGGGGCGGCCAGTGATTACGAATTAACGTCGTACGGCAAGGACGGCCAACCCGGCGGCGAAGGCGACGCGGCTGATATTCGTTATCCGTAGAACGCTTCCACTAGTTTATAAAGCGCCGGTCATGCACTACCGCGTCCGCGTCCTTAACCAACAACATCAGTTGCAGACGATCACGCTCGAGGCGCTTGATTTAAGCGATGCGCAAGAGCAAGTCCGTGCGCAGTATGGCAACGCAGTATCCATCACACCGACCGCAAAACACTGGACATTCAATCGATCCGCGTCGACCGATTTTCCCTTATTGCTTTTCGCGCAAGAGCTGCTAGCGCTGTTGGAAGCCGGTTTGAGCGTTATCGAGACGCTGGATGCGTTGATCGAAAAAGAACCTAACGTCAATACTCGCGCCGTGTTGTCGCGCTTGGCCGTGCGCTTGCGCGAAGGTTTACGCCTGTCGGACGCCATGCGGGAGCAAGACAGGGTGTTTCCCGCCTTGTTTGTCGGCATCGTGCAAGCCGCCGAGGGCACGAGCGACCTGCCCCGGGCGCTCGCACGCTACATCGACTATCAAACGCGGTTGGATGCCTTGCGAGCTCGTGTCGTGAGCGCTTCGGTGTATCCGTCGATCTTGGTGATCGTGGGGGGTCTTGTCACCTTGTTTTTACTTGGTTACGTGGTGCCTAAGTTCGCCACAGTGTATCAGGGGTCGGCGCGGCAATTGCCATGGGCGTCCGAGTTGTTGTTGTCGTGGGGCGGATTCGCCGGTCGGTACGCGGCGCAGCTTATGACCGGCTTCATCGCGTTTGTCATGTTGGTTGGATGGCGGGTGCGCCGCGGCTATCGGCGCGGTGAATTACAGCGCTGGTTGTCGGCCCTGCCCGGCGCGGCGTCGCATGTCCGCGTACTCGAACTATCGCGTTTTTATCTCACGTTGGGCATGTTGCTCGAGGGCGGTATTCCGATTCAACACGCGCTTGGGCTCGTCCGCTCCGTCATGAATGAAACCAGACGCGCCGCGCTCGACCGCGTGATTGCCGCCGTGGGTGAAGGCAAAAGTTTTTCCGAATCCATTGCCGCGCACGAACTCGCCACGCCGGTCGCCTTGCGTTTATTGCGGGCGGGCGAACGATCCGCGCAACTTGGCGGCATGCTGACACGCGCCGCCCTGTTTCACGAGGGCGAAACCGCGCGTTGGATTGAACGCTTCACACGTGCATTTGAACCAGCCTTGATGGCGGGAATCGGTTTGGTGATCGGCGTCATCGTCGTCTTGCTCTACATGCCGATTTTTGAACTCGCGGGAAGCTTGCAATGAACGATGTTGTTCGCCCAAGCGGCGTCATGTTGAGCGTCGACGATGTGTTGCGCATCCGCGCCCGTGCAGCGAATAACTCCGTGCTCGCCGCGGTCGCCGAGCATGTTGGGTGCGATGAACGCGAAGCAGCACGCACCTTGGCGGCGATACTTAATTTGTCGGCGGTGGAAACGGCTGATCTTCAACGGTATCGGCCTGCTTTCACGCGCATCGCGTTACCTAAAGCGCAAGCACGTCGGTGCGTTTTACTACACGCAAACGACGACGAGGCGAATGGTTTTTTAGCCGCTGTATGCGATCCGCTCGACGACGAACTCATCGCGTGGCTCGAGCATGCCGCCGAAGCGCCAGTCACGCTCGTGGTTGCTAGCGACGCGGACATCACGGCTTATCTCAATCAACATGAAAACGCGGCTAAAGCCGCCGATGCGTGGAGCGCCTCGGAGGTTACGCCCGAAGCTTCGCACTCCAACGCCGAGGTGCTCTCGCTCGCGGCCTTGAGCGAGACGCTCAGTCCGGCGGTACGGCTCGTCAATTCCACCTTATACGACGCGCTTAAGACTGGCGCGAGCGACATTCATTTGGAAAGCACGTCGAGTGGATTGGCGATTAAGCATCGGATCGACGGCGTACTCGATACACCCACGCTCGTGCACGGCACGACGCTCGCGGAACAAGCGATCTCGCGCATTAAAGTGCTTGCGGAACTCGACATTGCGGAACGTCGCATTCCTCAAGACGGAAGCTTTCGCGTACGTGTTCAAGAGCGCGATATCGATTTACGCGTATCGATCATGCCAAGCGTGCATGGCGAGGATGCGGTCATTCGCGTACTCGACAAGCAAGCCGTCATCGAACGGCACGGCAAACTGACGCTCGAGGCGTTGGGCTTTGATCCAACATCGCTCGCCACCTTGCGTGAGTTGGCGGAAGCGCCCTACGGCATGTTGCTCGTGACGGGACCAACAGGCTCCGGAAAGACGACGACTCTATACGCCGCATTGTCTGAAACGAACACTGGGCGCGACAAGATCATCACAATTGAAGATCCCGTCGAGTATCAGTTGCCGGGCGTACTGCAAATCCCCGTGAATGACAAAAAGGGGTTGACCTTCGCACGCGGTTTGCGGTCCATCCTGCGTCACGATCCGGACAAGATCATGGTTGGTGAGATTCGTGATCGCGAAACCGCGGAGATCGCGGTTCAGTCCGCATTGACCGGGCATTTCGTGCTCACCACCGTGCACGCCAACAATGTGTTCGATGTGTTCGGCCGCTTCACGCACATGGGGCTTGACCCTTACGCGTTTGCATCGGCGTTAAATGGCATTTGGGCGCAACGCTTGGTGCGCGTGAATTGCCCGCATTGCAACGAGCCGTACACGCCCGAGAGAGACGAATTGCATCGCGTCGGCCTTGATGAACGCGCGTTGCAAGACATGAATTTTCGGCGCGGGCGCGGATGTGGCGATTGCCGAGGCACGGGGTATCGAGGGCGTCATGCGATTGCCGAGATTTTGAGGCTCGATGACGAGTTGCGCGAACTCATCGTTGAGCGACAACCGGTCCGTCGTATTAAAGAGTTAGCGCGTGCGCGTGGCACGCGAAGCTTGCACGACGCCGCGCTCGATCTCGCGCGAGCGGGCATGACGACTTTGCACGAGGTGCGCCGTGTGGCACTGGCGGCGTAGCCGGTTGGTCAGCATTGGAGTTTCGGCGCAAAGCGTCGCGCTTGCGTATCGCACTTCGTCTAGCGCCTCCATTCATATGACTGAATGGTCGCTCGATGAACTGGCACAAGGACTTACGCCCCACCGTGGCGCGCGGGCGAAGCTTGCCGTTGACGACCGCAACGCACGGTTGTGGATGGTTGACCCGCCGCGCGGAACAGCTTCGCTTACGGAGCTAGAAGCGATTGTTCGCGCGAGTTTTACGCGCACGTTTGGTGAGGCACCAGATCAATGGCATGTCGGCGCCAATTGGCATGCCTCTCAGCCGTTTATGTGTTGCGCGGTTCCAGTGTCGTTGGTGCAACCCGTTGTCGATGCATTGGCAAACGCCGGTATTGACGTCGTCAATATCGACCCTGCGTTTGCCTACGACTGGAATGCTCTACCTAGTATTAGCGACGGCTGGTGGTGTCGTCTCTCTCCACGGCATGCGGTGTTGACACGGGTGTCAGGGCAGCGCGTACTGAACGTGCGTAGCGTGTATGTCGAAGATGATCGGCCGCTGCAACGTTGCGTGATTGAGCTTAAGCGGTATGCGATGCGGTTGGGGCAAGCCAGCCCTACTCACCTCAGTGTTATCGATGCAATGAATTTATTGCCCGAGGGGAGCGATGGGATCGAGGTTGACGGTGTATGCGTAGTGTCCGTAGATCGGTCTAGCAGCTCTTGTGCAACGACCGCTGTGCAAGCGGCCGCACTAGCGGTTCTAAAAGAATGAAGCGTCTCGCATTCACGCTCGTAAAGCGTAAACACCACGTATGGTGGGGTTCGCACGCCACGGCGCGATATTCGCTTTTATGCTCGATAGCGCTCGTGATTGCCCTGGCGCTGCTCGGTATCGCCACATCGATAGCCGTACGAACACAACGTGCCGTCGACCTCAGTCGAGCCGAACTGCAACAACTGCAACGCCGCGCGATGCCCGTTCGTGAAACGGTGCGTTCATCGCCGCCGCTTGAGCCCGCGAAGGTTACCGAGATCAATCGCATCATTCACCCGCTAAACGTGCCGTGGTCACAAGTGTTCGACGCGTTGGAGACAGCCACTCCGCAAGATGTGGCCTTGGTCGCCGTCGAACCCGACGCGCAACGCTATGCGATTCGCTTGCTTGTTGAAGCCAAGTCAACCGACGCGTTGTTCGTCTATTTAAACGCGTTGGATGAACACCCCGCGTTTGAACGCGTCGCACTGGCCAAACACGACACGCAGGAGCAAGACCCACTAAAGCCGGTGCGGTTTAGCATCGATGTGCCATTAGTACGCTCACCTGTTCAGAGTAATTAATGGCGATCGATCCTAAAACGTACTGGGCACGCGCCAGGCTTGCCACCGGAATCGCGGCGGCCCGGTTCGGGTGGATTCCGTTTATCGTGTTTGGTTTGTTGCTATGCGCCGCCGCGATAACGATCGGCGTTGTATTACCGCTTCAACACGAGCACCGCGCACTACGACAGCAATATGCGTCGGTTAAACCGTTAGCCGATCGACCGGCGCCCTCACCCCCACAAACCACGTCCCCCGACTTAGACACGCTCGACGCTCTCAACGCCACGCTTCCACTTACCGACCGTAGCAGCGAGTCGGTTCGCGCGATCTTCACCTTAGCCGCGAAACATCAACTCGCGATCGTGCAATCGGACTACCAAACGATAGGCGATGCAGCGCTTGAAACAACGCGTATACAGGCCAACGTACCGATACGCGGCCAATATCCCGCGATACGAGCTTTCGTCGAAGACGTCTTAAGGACCATGCCGCATGCATCGATCGATGCACTTAACTTTAAACGCGCCTCGGTAAGCGATTCTCACATCGAAGCCCGAGTACGCTTGACGCTGTTCTTAAAAAACGGCCCCACGCTGAACCTCTCGCGTCCAGCCACTACTGGTAAAGGGCAGTCATGACCTCGCGGACCGTCATCTTGTTCGCCGCATTGGCAGGTGCCGCGTGGCTTGCGTTTTTTGGCGATACAACTTCGTCACCCCATGTCGTCGTCGAAGCGCAATCGCATCGTGCGGCGTCCCCCACCATCGACACACGCGCAACAGCCTTGCAACGTCCCACCACACTCGAACACCTTGTACCTCGAGAAAAACTTCTTCCTCTAAAAGCTACCGACGCTACCGCTCGCGATTTATTCGCTGGCCGATCGTGGGCCCCACCGCCTCCACCACCCGATCCCGTAGTGGTCGAAGCTGTGGCACCACCCGCACCACCACCCCAGCCGTTCACATTCATTGGCAAGAAATGGGAGGCTAACCAATGGGAGGTCTACCTCAGCAGCAACGATCAAGTTCACATCGTGCGCGAAGGCGCCACGGTGGATCAGCAATGGCGAATTGATCGTATCGAACCACCCACGCTCAGCCTAACTTACTTACCCCTCGGGCAAACCCAAACACTTTCAATTGGGGAAGCACATTGAATTTAGCCGCGAACATGATCATGCATACAGCCGGGCGCCTACTCGCCTATGCGCTCTTAGGATTTTTTTTATTCGGCTGCGCGGCGCAAAACGCTTATCGTGAAGGACGTTCTTTACTCGCGCAGGGAAAAAATCGCGAAGGACTCGCGCGCATTGAAGAGGCGACACGGCTTGACCCCCGTTCTGTGGAATATCGCGCCGCATATCTACAAGCCCGCGAACGGCTGCTCAATACGTGGATTACGCAAGCCGATCGCGCACGTAACGAACGCCGATACGACGACGCGGAACAAGCGTATTTACAAGCACAGCAAATTGCGTCCGAC
>DASTRU010000270.1:0-18421 GCA_035761045.1 Burkholderiaceae bacterium
GCGATGCGCATCGTCGGCTGCGATGGGCGTTTCGCGTCAACACACGCCGAGCTGTTCATCGGAAACTCAGGGCTCACCATTCGCACGCTGGTTCCCGCGATCGCGGCATCGCTTGCGAATTCGGGCGAGGGGTCGGTCACATTGGCCGGCGTGCCGCGCATGCACGAGCGGCCGATTGGCGATTTGGTGGACGGCCTGCGACAACTCGGCGCGCGCATCGAGTACATCGGCGCGGCTGGCTTTCCGCCCTTGCGCATCGACGCCGCTCCGCTTGCCGCGCCCGCGATCACCGTGCGCGGCGATACCTCGAGCCAATTTCTTACCGGTCTGTTGCAAGCCGCGCCGCTCATCGCGCGCGAGCATCCGCTGGTCATCAACGTTCAGGGCGAGCTCATCAGCAAGCCCTACGTTGAAATCACGCTCGCGCTCATGGCCCAATTCGGCGTGCATGTGCAACGCGAGGGCTGGGCGAGGTTCGTGATCGCGCCGGGGCAAGCCTATGTGTCGCCGGTGCATATTCAAGTCGAGGGCGATGCGTCGTCGGCTAGCTATTTCCTCGCCGCCGGCGCGATCGGCGATGGTCCGGTACGCGTTGCTGGCGCGGGACGAGCGAGTTTGCAAGGCGACGTTCGGTTCGCCGACGCACTCGCGCTCATGGGCGCCCGCGTGACCTGGGCCGACGATTGGATCGAAACGCAAGCCGCTCCAAGTGGATTGCGCGGCATCGACCTCGACTGCAATCACATTCCCGACGCGGCCATGACATTGGCGGTATGCGCCTTGCACGCCGAAGGCGCCACCACCTTGCGCAACATCGGCTCGTGGCGCGTGAAGGAAACCGATCGCATCGCCGCGATGGCTACCGAATTGCGCCGATTCGGCGCTCGCGTGGAAGAGGGCGAGGACTGGCTGCGAATTCATCCGCCCGCCGCCTTGCAAGCCGCCACAGTCGACACCTACGACGATCACCGCATGGCAATGAGTCTTTCGCTCGCGTCGCTTGGGGAACGCGGCGTGCCGGTCACGGTGCGCGACCCTGGCTGCGTCGGAAAAACATTTCCAACGTACTTTCAAGTGCTCGACAACGTTTCGCATGCGGCCAACGCCGCGACCAGCGAAGGTATGTCATGACGATTCCCGTGCTCACCGTCGATGGACCGACCGCCTCGGGCAAGGGCACGGTCGCAGCGCAAGTGGCCAAGGCGCTGGGTTTTCATTTGCTCGATTCCGGCGCGCTTTATCGCCTGGTCGCGCTCGTCGCGCTCGAACGTGGCATTCCTCTCGATGCCAGCGGACCGCTCACCGAAGTGGCGCGTTTGCTCGACGCGCGGTTCGAGCCCGGAACCATTCGCCTCGGTGGGCGCGACGTGACCGACACCATTCGCGCCGAAGCGGTGGGGTTGGCCGCGTCCCGGATCGCCGCGCTGCCATCGGTGCGCAACGCCTTGCTCGATCGACAACGCGCGTTTCGGCGCGCGCCCGGGCTAGTCGCCGACGGACGCGACATGGGCACCGTGATCTTCCCCGACGCCGTGCTCAAAGTATTTCTCACGGCAAGCGTTGAAGCCCGCGCGGAAAGGCGTTATAAGCAATTGATCGCAAAGGGCTTTCCGGCTAACATCGCCGACCTTTCCGCTGATTTGCGCGAGCGTGACGCCCGCGATACGCAACGCGCGCAAGCGCCGCTCAAGCCCGCGGAAGATGCCCTCCACCTCGATTCGTCCGAACTCTGCGTTGAAGACGTGGTGTCGCAAGTCTTGAAATGGTGGGCCGACGCGCAACGGCAGCTTGATCGCCAAAGCGTCACACGCTGACGCCTAATTCGCTCGACACGAATCTCGGCGTTTTTACTTAACCTCGTTTTTTCCGGCCCGCTCAGTTGATATTCAACAACTTGATTCGGTGCCGCCAAAAGCCATTCCTTCAACCCTTTAACTCATGTCCGTCGCACAAACCCAGCAAGCCGAATCGTTTGCCCAAATGTTTCAAGAAAGCCTTACGCGCAAGGAAATGCGCCAAGGCGAAGTCATCACCGCGGAAGTTGTCCGCGTCGACCACAACCATGTGGTCGTGAACGCCGGCCTCAAGTCGGAATCGTTCATTCCCATCGAAGAATTCAAAAACGACCAGGGTGTGGTGGAAGTACAGCCTGGCGATTTCGTGTCCGTCGCGATCGATAGCCTCGAAAACGGCTACGGCGACACGATCCTCTCTCGCGACAAGGCCAAGCGGCTCGCGTCGTGGATGTACCTCGAGCAAGCGCTCGAAACCGGCGACTTGGTCACCGGCACGATTACCGGCAAGGTCAAGGGTGGCTTGACGGTGATGGTCAACGGCATTCGTGCCTTCCTACCGGGCTCGCTCGTCGACACGCGGCCGGTGAAGGACACCACGCCGTACGAAGGCAAGACGCTCGAATTCAAGGTCATCAAGCTTGACCGTAAGCGCAACAACGTCGTGATGTCGCGTCGTGCCGTCGTCGAAGCCTCGCAAGGCGAAGAGCGCGCCAAGCTGCTCGAAACCTTGCAAGAAGGCTCGATCGTCAAGGGCGTGGTCAAGAACATCACCGATTACGGCGCGTTCGTGGACCTAGGTGGTATCGATGGCTTGTTGCACATCACCGACTTGGCCTGGCGTCGCGTGCGTCATCCGAGCGAAGTGCTGCAAGTCGGCCAGGAAGTCACGGCCAAGGTGCTCAAGTTCGATCAAGAAAAGAACCGCGTTTCGCTGGGCATCAAGCAACTCGGTGACGATCCGTGGGTGGGTCTCTCGCGTCGTTATCCGCAAGGCACGCGCTTGTTCGGCAAGGTCACCAACCTCACCGACTACGGCGCGTTCGTCGAGATCGAAGCCGGCATCGAAGGCTTGGTCCACGTGTCCGAAATGGATTGGACGAACAAGAACATCGCGCCGAGCAAGGTCGTTCAGCTGGGCGACGAAACCGAAGTCATGGTGCTCGAGATCGACGAGGAGCGTCGTCGTATCAGCCTCGGCATGAAGCAATGCAAGCCGAACCCGTGGGACGAGTTCGCGGCCAACCATAAGAAGGGCGACAAGGTGCGCGGCGCGATCAAGTCGATTACCGACTTTGGCGTGTTTATCGGCTTGAACGGTGGCATCGACGGCCTCGTGCATCTGTCCGACCTTTCGTGGAGCGAGACTGGCGAGGAAGCCGTGCGCCGCTTCAAGAAGGGCGACGAAGTCGAAGCGATGGTGCTCGGCATCGACGTGGAGCGCGAGCGCATTTCGCTTGGCGTCAAGCAACTCGAAGGCGATCCGTTCACTAATTACGCCTCGGGCCACGACAAGGGCGCGAACGTGACGGGCACGGTCAAGAGCGTGGACGCGAAGGGCGCGACCATTGATCTCGGCGACGAAATCGAAGGCTACTTGCGTGCTTCCGAAATCTCGCGCGATCGCGTGGAAGACGCACGCAATGTATTGAACGTGGGCGACAGCGTGAACGCGATGATCATTAGCGTTGATCGCAAGACCCGTTCGATCCAGCTCTCGATCAAGGCCAAGGACAGCGCCGAAACCGCAAGCGCCATGGCCAAGATGCAAGAGTCCTCGGCGGCGTCTGGCACCACCAACTTGGGCGCATTGCTCAAGGCCAAACTCGACGAAGGCAAGTAACCGGTCACGATGACGAAATCCGAACTCATTGAACGTCTGTCGACGCGGCATCCGCAGCTCGTAGCCAAGGATGCCGATCTTGCGGTAAAGACGATTCTCGATGCCATGGCCGATGCGCTTGCCGCCGGTTCTCGCATCGAGATTCGTGGGTTCGGTAGTTTTTCGTTGAACGGACGTCCACCTCGCGTGGGGCGCAACCCCAAGTCGGGCGAGAAGGTGCTGGTACCCGCGAAGAAGGTGCCGCATTTCAAGGCCGGCAAGGAGTTGCGCGAGCGAGTTGACGAAGGGTTTGCTCGTGCGCAGGCGGGTCTTCCGCCCATCACGCACGACTAGATTTTTGCCGATGTGTCGAACACGCCGCCGTAAGGCGGCGTTTTTCATTGTTCGCACGACGCGCATGATCTAAATGCCTAATCGCCCAACCCGCATCGACTATGATGCGCACCATTCATCGCCCCAAACCTTCGCTCGACGATGTCCATCCTTCGCTGGACCTTTCGCGTTTTCCTGTTCTTCGTGTTCTTCGGATTCGCGCTGTTAAATACAGATCGCATCACCGTTGATCTTTTCTTCGTGCGATGGCATGCGCCCCTGGTGCTGGTGCTGCTTGCGTTTTTCGTGGCGGGTGCATTGCTGGGGGTGGGGTTCGCGCTACCGCGTATTTATCGCGCACGTGCGGCGGCTGCGGCCGCGGCGGTATTGCCTAAACCAGCAAGCGCGTCGTCGTCGCCCTCCTTAGCCGGCGAACCGCCGCGACTAAGTTAGCGAATCAAGGTCGCTTGTGGACGTCGAGATTCTTTTATTGCTGGCCGTACCCGCCGCCTTTTTGTTGGTGGCCTTGGGGTGGTTCGCTGCGCGTGTGGACATCAAGCATCTGCTTGAAGGCTCCCGACAATTGCCACGCTCGTATTTTCGTGGGCTGAATCATTTGCTTAACGAGCAGCCCGATCGTGCCATCGATAGCTTCATCGAGGCGCTCAAGGCCGATCCCGAAACGGTGGAACTGCACTTCACCTTAGGCGCGATGTTTCGTCGACGCGGTGAAACCGAGCGCGCCATTCGCATTCATCAATCCTTGCTCGCCCGCTCGAATTTGCCGCAAAGCGAGCGCGAGAAGGCGCAGTTGGAGATCGGCCTCGATTACCTAAAGGCCGGCATGCTCGATCGGGCGGAGGATGCGTTCGTATCGTTGCGCGACGGCTTGTTGAAGCGCGAGGCGCTTGAATCCTTGGTGGATGTTTACGAGATCGAGAAGGAATGGTCCAAGGCGATCGAAGCCGCGCGCGAGCTCGAGCGCGTGAGCGACGTCGATCAACGTAAACGCATCTCGCATTACTGGTGCGAAATCGCGCAAAGCGCGTTGGCACGGTCGTCGTTCGATGACGCGCTCAATGCGCTGGATCGCGCGCATCAAGAAGACCGCACCAATGTGCGCGCCACCTTGTTGCGTGGCGATTGGTTGGCCGCTCAGGGCCGATACGACGAAGCGATCGACGCATGGCTTGCGATTGAAAAGCAAAGCGTCGTGCATCTCGCGTTGGTGGCCGAGCGTGTGTTAAACGCGCACAAAACCTTAGGCCGCACCGAGCAAGGGTTGCACTTGTTGCGCAATATGCTCGCGCAGTCGCCGTCGATCGATGTGTTGGAGACCGCGCATCGCGAGACGGTTGCGCATCAAGGGCCCGAATCGGCGCACGAGCTTGTGCTGGCGGAATTAAAACGCGCGCCGACGTTGATTGGCTTGGATAAGCTCGTCGAATCCCGTTTGACGCTCGCGCCCGCGCCATTGGTGCCCGAGCTTGAGCTCGTGAAAACCTTATTGCATCAACACACCCGGCGGCTATCGCGCTACACCTGCGGACATTGCGGCTTCAAGGCGCGGCAGTTTTATTGGCAATGCCCTGGTTGCCGAACCTGGGATGCCTACGTGCCGCGACGAACGGAGGAATTGGAGGCCATGCGATGAGGCGCGATGGTGCGACGGTTGCGTTAGGCGGCGCTGATATTCAGCTGCCCGAATTCACGCACGCGCGCGTGCTGGTGGTTGGTGATCTCATGCTCGACCGCTACTGGTTCGGCGACGTCAACCGCATTTCGCCCGAAGCGCCGGTGCCGGTGGTCGCGGTCACGCGGACCGAGGATCGGCTTGGCGGCGCGGCTAACGTCGCGCGTAACGCGGCGTCGCTGAACGCGCATGTCGCGTTGATGGGCGTGGTCGGTGCCGACGAACCCGGCACGCGTTTGCGAGCGTTGGTGGAGCAAGGTTCGATTACGCCGCATCTTTACGTCGACCCGCGATTGCCAACGACCATCAAGTTGCGCGTTGTTGGACGTACGCAGCAGTTATTGCGGATCGATTTCGAAACGCGTCCTTCCGAAGACATTCTTCTCGAGAAGCTCGAGGACTTTCGGCGCATGGTGGGTAACCACGATGTCGTGGTCTTTAGCGACTACGGCAAGGGCGGCCTCGCGCATATCGGTCTCATGATTTCCGCCGCGCGCGAGGCGGGATGCAAAGTGCTCGTTGATCCTAAAGGCAGCGAATACACGCGCTATCGCGGGGCGCATGTGGTCACGCCCAACCGCGCCGAGTTGCGCGAGGTGGTCGGCGGGTGGACCGACGAAGCGCAGCTACGCGAGAAAGCATTGCGCCTTCGCGATGAATTAGGACTCGAGGCCTTGTTATTGACGCGCTCGGAAGAAGGCATGACCTTATTCGGCGAGGGCGAGCCCGTGCATGTGCCCACGGTGGCGCGCGAGGTGTATGACGTGTCGGGCGCGGGCGATACGGTGATTGCAACGCTCGCGGCCAGCTTGGCGGCCAAGCAAACGATCGTCGATGCGGTGAAGCTCGCCAATATCGCGGCCGGCATCGTGGTCGGCAAGCTTGGCACGGCCGTAGTCACGCGCGAGGAATTAGCGGAGTCATTGAAGTGAAACTTGTGATTACGGGCGGCGCGGGCTTTATCGGCAGCAACTTAGTCCGGTGGTTTAACGCGCGCGGCATCGACAACATCATCGTCGTCGACGATCTAACGGACGGCGATAAGTTTCAAAACTTAGTCGATCGATCGATCGCCGAGTATGTGGATCATCGCGACTTCATCGCTACGTTGGAGGTGGGCGGGTTTGGACGCGTCGATGCGGTCTTGCATCAAGGGGCATGCTCCGACACGATGAATCACGACGGGCGATACATGCTCGACAACAACACGCGCTACTCGCAGCGTCTGCTCGCCTGGTGTCAGACGAACAAGGTGCCGTTTTTATATGCGTCGTCCGCGGCGGTTTATGGGGCGTCGACAACGTTCGTCGAAGACTCGCGCTATGAACGGCCGCTGAACGTATACGGATATTCGAAGTTGTTGTTCGACCAGATCGTGCGGCGCGCGGCGACTCGTCTCGTCGCGCCGGTGTACGGCTTTCGTTACTTCAATGTGTACGGTCCGCGCGAGCAACATAAAGGCCGCATGGCTTCGGTGGCATTTCATAACTTCCATCAATTCATGCGCGATGGACGAGTGAAGTTGTTCGAGGGCTCGCACGGCTACGCCGATGGCGCGCAAGAGCGCGATTTCGTTTACGTCGACGACGTATGCGCGGTGAACAGTTTTTTTCTCGATCGCGCGTTGTCGAGCAACGGCTGGGGTGTGTTCAATTGCGGAAGCGGTCGCGCTCAGCCGTTTAACGATGTCGCCGTCGCGGTTGTGAATGGTGTGCGAGCGGCGCGCGGCGAACCGCCGGCGTCGTTGAGCGAGTTGGTGTCTCACGGGCTCATCGAGTACACGCCATTTCCCGAAGCACTCAAGGGCAAGTATCAGGCGCATACGCAAGCCGATCTCACGCAACTGCGCGCGGCCGGATATGACAAACCGTTTCACACAGTCGAGCAAGGCGTGGGCGCTTACGTCAAAACGTTATCGAGCTTGGCATGACGATCCGTCTTCGCTTAGTTGCCGCCTTAATCGCGTACGTCGTGGCGTCGCAGTCAATCGCGGTCGATTTGAATCACGCTAGTCGCTCCGACATTGAGCGTATGCCGGGCGTTGGCGTTACCTCGGCCGAGCGCATTCTTCAAGAGCGTGAGCGCGCGGGTCCTTTTGCGTCGTGGGACGATTTTCAGCAACGCGTACCCGGCTTTCGCGATCGCAAAATCGAGGCATTGAAAAAGTTCGGGGTCACGATCGCAAGCGAGGCGAGGGATAAAATCGATCGCCCACCGGAGTGAGAGAGCGCGCCATGTCTTATCCCACCATTGAAGACACCATCGGCAACACGCCGCTGGTTCGATTGCAGCGCATACCAGGCACGGATAACGAGCGGCGCGGCAATGTCATTCTCGGCAAGCTCGAAGGCAATAATCCGGCGGGAAGCGTGAAGGACCGACCAGCGATCAGCATGATCACGCGCGCGCAGGCGCGCGGCGAAATCAAGCCTGGCGATACGTTGATCGAAGCAACCAGCGGCAATACCGGCATCGCGTTGGCGATGGCCGCGGCGATCAAGGGCTATCGCATGGTGTTGGTGATGCCCGAAAACCAATCGTTGGAACGGCGGCAAACCATGCTTGCGTACGGCGCCGAGATCGTGCTCACACCGAAAACCGGCGGCATGGAGTACGCGCGCGATCTGGCCGAGCAAATGCAGCGCGAAGGAAAAGGGCGGGTGCTTGATCAATTCGCCAATCCCGACAATCCGCAAGCGCATTACGAGACGACCGGCCCCGAGCTTTGGCAACAAACGGGTGGGCGCATTACCCATTTCGTTTCGAGCATGGGAACGACCGGCACGATCAATGGCGTAAGCCGTTATTTAAAAGAACGCAACCCGGCCATTCAAATCATTGGCTGCCAGCCGACAGAAGGCAGCTCCATTCCCGGTATCCGCAAATGGCCGGCGGAGTATTTGCCGAAGATTCACCAGCCCGAACGCGTGGACCGCATGGAGTACGTGAGCCAAGCCGAAGCCGAGCAAATGACGCGACGTATCGCCGCGGAGGAGGGCATTTTTTGCGGCGTATCGGCCGCTGGGGCTTTATGCATCGCGCTTCGAGTCGCCGCGCAGGTGGAGAACGCGACGATCGTGTTTGTCGTGTGTGATCGCGGTGACCGGTATTTATCGACTGGTGTTTTTCCAGCGTAGTAAGTAGTTAGACAGCGTTTTTCTTCGTGCAGCGGTTGCCCGAACGTTCGCCCAAGCGCGGGCGGCCACCGGAAGACAACACGATTTCATGCGTACTCGTGGAATTGCATACGGCTAAGGTGCCGGCTTGAAAGGCGCCATTGCTCATGCGCGATGCGCCGCTTGGGTCGAACATTAAATACGCCGACACCGGCTTGTTCGCGTTGATGGTGACGCCAGGCGCGACGGCCGATTCGACATGAATAAGCCGCTCGTCCTCGTCAATCGTTGCGTTTGCGTTCAAATCCTCAAATATCGTCCAGCCGCTTTCCCAGTTGCCGTATTCGATCGGCGCGATCGTCGTCGTCGTTAAACGAATCACGGCGTTTTGACGCGCGGTGTTAATCGCACGCAGCAACGCATGCGCGGCGACTTCGGACGAGCGCGTATTCAACCATTTGCCGAACGCTGGAATCGCGATGGCGGTTACGACGCCGAGCACGGCAAGCACTGTTACAAGCTCAACGAGAGTCACACCGCGTGCTGTACGTACCGCCGCACGCGAGGCGCGGGGATTCGTGAACGTTGTCACACAAGCGAATGCGTTCATCAGGGATGTAAAGCCGTTCGTCTGCCGTGGGATTGGACGAAGCGGCGGCATCGCAGAGACTGCACGCCATTCAAATAAAGCGGTGTTATGCATGGACCGTCACCAAGGTTTTACGCTGATCGAATTGCTCGTAACGCTCTCAGTATTGGCGATCCTGCTCGCTATCGGAGCGAGCAATTTTGGTCCATTCATTACCTCCAACCGCTTGACAGCGCAGGCGAATGAACTTACCGCCGCGCTTACCGCGGCCCGCACCGAAGCCATTCGATTGAACGCGACCGTGGTGTTTTGCCGGTCCGACGATCAAACCAATTGCACGACTACATCCGACGATGCTTGCTCGGCCACCTCGACCACGGGTTGCTGGGGAGGTTGGATGGCGTTCGTGGACGCGAATAAAGACGGCACTCGCCAAACGTCCGAAACCATCGTGCGTGCGGACGCCATCACGCCGTCGTCCTTGCGCGTGTTTGGCAGCAATGCGCTCGACACGTTGAGCAACAAAATCATCTTTGCCTCCAACGGCCTTGCGGTGGACTCCACCGGCGCCTTGCTTACGGCCGTCCTTACCGTATGCGCGCCCACCACATCGACCCCTGAAAACGGCAGGGACATTTTCATTGGCGCGGGAGGTCGCGCCGGTGTTTACAAATACAACGGAAATGGCGCGTGCTCCGAAACGTTGGATACGGCGCCCCGTGGCAAAAGCGGAACGTAAGGAGAATGGGTATGCAGTTCATCGTGCGAAGTGCTCGCGCCTCGATATCACGCCGTCGCTTTGAGCGCGGCACCACGTTGATTGAGGTTCTGGTGTCGATCGTCGTGTTGACCGTGGGCTTACTGGGCGCCGTCGCGTTGCAGGCTGCATCGTTGCGCAATAACCAAAGCGCCCACGAACGCAGCGTCGCCGTCATGCTGAGTTATTCGATGAGCGACATGCTTCGCGCCAATGCCACGGCGGCGAAGGCGGGTTCGTACAACGTAAGTTTGTCGAGCGGGGAGGATGCATGTCCCGCTCCTAGCGGAACCGATTTGCCAAGCAAAGACTTGCAAAGTTGGTTTAGCGCCTTATCAGCCAATCTTGGCCCAAATGCCTGCGGCGGCGTGGCTTGTAATGGTGGCACTTCCGTATGCGAGGTCAGCGTGAAGTGGAACGACAGTCGCGGCAAAGGTGGTTCCAACACACAAACCCTTAAGACATGGGTGGCCCTGTGACCATGCAACGTTTATTCACCACGCGTCGTTCAAAGCAAGCGGGTTTGACGATTGTCGAACTCATGGTGGCGATGACGATTGGTTTAGTGCTGATTGGCGCCGTGCTTGCGATTTATTTGTCGCAACGTCAGACCTATCGATTGACGGACAACTTAGGCCGTGTGCAGGAGAGCGCGCGGCTGGCGTTTGAGTTGATGAGCCGAGATTTGCGTGAGGCGGGTAATCAAGGTTGCGCAAACACTAAGTACGTGGCGAACGTACTTAACAACGCGAACGGCGGCACACCAGATTGGTGGGCTGACTTAAGCACGCCGTTAATTGGATACGACGGTAACGTAGCGTTTCCCGGCGCCGCGATTGGTAACGGCACGGCGCAGCGTGTGACGGGAACGGACGCCGTTTGGATTGCTCGAGCTACCGGCGATAGTTTGTCGATTGCTAGCCATAATCCGCCCGCGGCAATGTTTCACCTCACTAAGGCGGTTCACCCCTTTAAACCTGGTGATATCGCTGTTATTTGCGATTATCAGCAAGCTTCCATTTTCCAAGTAACTGGCCCTAGTGCCATGAATGCGACTCTTGTTCATGGCGCCGGCGCTAACGTATCTCCTGGAAATTGTTCAGTTGGTTTGGGCTATAAAAAACCGGTGGATTGCTCGCACGGCGGCACCAGCTATCAATACGGCTTAAACGCGCAAATCATGAAACTCGATGGCGTGGGCTGGTACATCGGCAATAACGGTCGAGGAGCAAGCGGCGGCAAATCCCTCTACAAAGTCTCGTTAGTGAATAACAGCGGCACGACCGCCCCGGTGGCAAGCGAAGTCATCGAAGGCGTGAACGACTTGCAAATTAGCTATTTGTTGTCGGGCGGCGCGGACTACGTCGACGCGAGCGCGATTAACGCCGCCGACTGGGAAAAAGTCATCGCCGTGCGTTTGTCGATCGGATTCATGGGGCCCGACCCATACGTCACGACTAGCGCCGCATCGTCTGGGCAAGTGACGCGCTCGCTTACTCATGTCATCGCTCTTAGGAATACATCGTCATGATGGTTATGCGCTCTTATCGTCGTCATCGCGAACATGGTATTTCGTTGATCATGTCGCTGGTGCTGCTCGTGATCATCGCGCTCGTGGCGGTGGCGAGCATTCGCGGCACGCTGTTGGAAGAACGCATGGCCGGTAATCTCTATGACCGCGAGATTGCATTCCAAAGCGCCGAGTCGGCACTGCGCCAAGCGGAAAAAGCCTTGGGTAATAACACCATCGTCGGTCCATTCACCGATGCGAATAAAGCGCAAGGTCTTTATCCAACGCCTGATCCTTCGGCGAACAACTACGTGGAGGTATGGAATAAAACCGACACGACATGGGCGGCCGCCAGCCAATTACGCACCGACACCCTAAGTTCTGGCGCGCCCGAATACATCGTGGAAGACATGGGCATTTGGCCCGACCCGCCAGGTTGTGATCAGGGCAGCACGATTCCCATTACCTGTTTACGACGGGTGTATCGCGTCACGGCGCACAGCGCTCCACTAGAAGGACGCGCGCAAGTCATTCTCCAAACATCCTTTAGGCCTTAGGTCTTGTTCTCGACCGTAACCCTCAACGTTTCGGGACCCATCATGCAAACGTCGATATTCAAAACACCTAAGTTAAGTTTCAACGCACCCCGCCTCGTGACCCTGGCGGCGCTTATCGCGATGTTGGCGCAGCAAGGAACGTATGCGGCCGTCGCGATTTCGAGCGTGCCGGTGGAAGGAGCGATTAGCGTCAAACCCAACTTGCTTTTGGCGATCGACGACTCCGGCAGTATGGACGGCGAGATGTTGTTCAACACGAACGACGGCGCGCTTTGGTGGAATGCCACGACCAAGAGCTTTGTCGGCTTGGATGGCGCTGACAACCCGTCGAAAGGCGCACTCAACTTTAATAATGACGGTGGCGCGAACGCGACTTGGAAGAAATATATTTATTTGTTCCCTAACGGACAGGCGAATCCGAGCGATGGCCGCCGCGTGTATCCCGACGAGGCCGATGACCACTTCGCCGTGCCACCTACTTACGAGTTCGCCTTCACGCGCAGCTCGGATTACAACGGGATGTACTACAACCCCAAGGTGGTTTACAAGCCGTGGTTTTACGGCGGCGATACCCAATTTATTAATGCAAACCCAGCCGCGGCCAGCTATGACCCCGTGGCTAATCCTGGTTTCACGGTGAATTTAGCAGTCGATCGCACGGCAAGTGGCGATAACGAAACGTTCCGTTTGCAACCTGGTATGAGGGACAGCAGTGGCAACGTGGTGAGTGCCGTCAAAGACGAGGTGTTTACCTTTTATCCGGCAACGTACTACGTAAAGATTAAAGACGATATTGCTTTTGGCGGTACCTACAACTGCAGTAGGCCCGACCCGCAAAGCTATATCGACGCGGTTAATTCACCGTCGATTTTGTTTAATGCGCAAGGCAGAAAAGTAATCGATGCCTTGGGTCCCGACGGCGGGTGCTTGCGTAAGTACGAAATTAAGGCGACGACGCTTACGTTCCCGAATGGCAACAACTACGTACAAGAAATTCAAAACTTTGCTAACTGGTTTACGTATTACCGTAAGCGGCATTTAGCCGCACGTGCGGGTTTTGGCCAAGCGTTTAATGGATTCAAAGGTTTTTACGCGGGTGCGTATCGAATTTCGCAGCGCAAGTTGTACGGCATGTATGACATGGACGCTTCTGCCACGCGTAAAGATCTCTACAACTACATCTACAGCATTGGAGGTCGTAGAGGCGGCACGCCTAACCGCGAAGCACTGATGTATGCGGGCCAGCTATTTAGCAAGGCGGATACACTACCGACTCCGCGCCCGGATATCGTCACGCGTAGCTGCCAACGCAACGCGGCCATCTTGTTTACCGATGGTTTTTCAAACCCAGCCGTTACCGGACTAAGTAACGTCGATGGTAATGACGGCGCGCCGTTCGCCGACACATTCACGAACACCATTGCCGACGTGGCAATGAACTACTACAAAAACAATCTTCGTCCCGATTTGCCAAACGACGGTCCCGTTAAGGTTCCGAGCCAATGTTCAAACAGGTCTTTAGCGCCACGGCTTGATTGCAACACGCAACTCCACATGAACACCTACGCGGTGACATTGGGAGCTTCCGGATACATTTTTGGGAAAACGCATTTCACCCCAGACGATGCGTTTAACTCTCCGCCCGCGTGGGCGGATCCATCGCAACAACGTAGCCCGCATCAAGTGGACGATCTCTATCACGCGACGATCAACGGACGCGGCTTGATGCTGCGTGCGAGCGATGCGGTTGAATTGCAAACGAAGTTGGCTGAAATCGTTAATCGGGCGATTGGTAAGGAAACGAGTTCCAACGCCGTCATCGCGAACTCAACCATCTTGAAAAGCGGCTCCGCGATATTTCAAGCGAACTATCAGTCCGATGGTTGGACTGGTGATTTGATGAAGTTTGAATTCGATGGTGATGGCAATTTGGGAACCCAGCCTACGTGGCGGGCCTCGCTCAATATGCCCAACGCATCGGAGCGGAAGATTTACACCCGCTACAACAACGTTAATCGCGAATTTTCGTGGCAGTCGCCTTTAGGTGCGTTGGAAATCGCGGTGGAAAGCCAATTACCGACCGCCGCTCGGTTAAACCTGCGCACTGGGCAGCAATTACTAAATTATTTTCGTGGCGATGACTCCGCCGAAGGTACGACCGACGGAGACTTTCGCAGCCGCACCACTCGGGTTGACGGATTGACGGTACATGTGAAGCTCGGCGACATCGTGCATTCGTCACCCTTGTACGTGGGTGCGCCGCAAGACCGCTTTTACGAACGCTTTACTTGGGCGGGCGCGAATACTTACCGCTCGTTCGTGAATTCGAAGTTGAACCGTAAACCCGTGGTGTATGTCGGCGCGAACGACGGCATGCTTCACGCATTCGACGCGGCAAACGGCAAGGAATTGTTTGCCTACGTACCCGGCGCGCTGGTTTCCAGATTAGGCGCCTTAGCGTCGCAAAACTATAGCCACCAGTATTTCGTTGATGGCGAGGTGAACGTGGCCGACGTATTCGACGGCACGAATTGGAAAACGATTCTCGTTGGTACAACGGGTCGCGGTGGAAACACGATTTTCGCGCTCGACGTGACCGACCCAACGAATTTCGATGCGACCAAGGTGTTGTGGGAAGTCACGATTCCGCAAATGGGTAACACCTTAAGCAAACCCATCGTGTCCTTGCTCGCTAATGGTCAATGGAGCGTGATCGTTGGCAACGGCTATAACAGTTCGGGGTTTAGAAACGGCGGTACCGAACAATCCGCGTTGATCGTTTTAAATGCGCTTACCGGAGCGGCGGTTGATGGCGGCGGGGACTTTTACATCAGTACGGGTCAAGGTTCGAGCGTCGCGCCTAACGGGATGTCGTCCCCCTTCACATGGGACAACGACCGCGACGGCAAGGCGGACTACATCTACGCCGGAGACCACTTGGGTTACGTGTGGCGCTTTGAGGTTAAAGGTGACCGTTTCAACCAGTGGGGCGGCCCGTTGAATTTATTTAGGGCCATGAATGGCGCGACACCTCAACCGATTACCGGCGGGGTTACCGTGAGCATGAATCCCGAGGACGGCAAGCGCTGGGTGTTCTTTGGAACGGGTCGCTTGCTATCCGTCGCCGACCGTAGCGATAAGAGTGTTCAAACGTGGTACGGGCTCATTGATGGTTCAGCCAATATTTCCGGTCGCGATAAATTGGTGAAACGAACCATATCCACTCTTGGTACGGTGGGTTCTCGTCAAGTGCGGCTTGTAAGCGCCGCGCAAAAAGACGATATGACCGATAAGAGTGGTTGGTATATGGACCTCTTCGTGACGGACGCGGCGGGAAACAACGCGCCGATTGGTGAGCGCATCGTCTCGTCGCCGGTGTTCTTCGGTTCCGTGCTGCAAGCGGTATCGAATACGCCCAACCCACAAGTATGCGAAGCGGGCGGTGAAAGCTGGAGTTACGCGATCAACCCGTATACGGGAGCTGGGCTCGACTTCCAGTTCTTCGATTTTGATCGCGACGGTAATTACAACGACGCGGACGATCGCAGTGGCGGCAAGATTCCGAGCGGGTTCAGGATGGATGGCTTGTCGGCGGGCATAACACCCGTCTTAAAGCCGAATGACGGCAGCGGTTCGGGCGTTACCGCGCGCAACACCAGTGCGGGCACGGACGGCAAGCCCGATTCGAGCCTGCCCGATACCCGCGATAAATCTCGCAGCGGCCGTCTGTCTTGGCGCGAACTATTGAAATGATCGGAGCCGTCATCATGAAACGTCGATCACGACAGCTGGGTTTTACCTTGGCGGAGGTGATGATCACCGTGGCGATCATCGGCATTCTCGCGGCGATCGCCTATCCCAATTACACGCAGTACGTGATCGACTCGCGGCGTAGTCGGGCTCAGGGGTGCGCGAATGAAATCGCGCAATTCATGGAGCGGTCCTATACGACAAATCAGACCTACCTGACCGCGGGAGGCGCGGCGCCGACGATCACCGGATTTCAATGCCAAACGGATTTGTCGGGGCAGTACACCATTGAACCCACGGCGGTGGCCGCGCGTACCTACACGATCAGCGCGACACCCATAGGCGGCCAAGGCACGAAAGATGGCAAATGCGGCTGCACGCTGACGCTGACCAACACCGGCACAAAAGGCGTGGGGACGTGCTTTAACGGCACGAAAACCGCCGCCGTTTGTTGGAAATAAGATGTATTAGTTGGGCGAGCGTTACCTGGCGCTCGCCTAAAATGACGGGATGTCTGCCGTTGATCCCGTCTTCGTCCACCTTCGCTGCCACACCGAATTTTCAATCGTCGATAGCACGCTGCGCATCGACGACTTGATCGCCGCCGCGCGCGCCGACAAACAGCCCGCGGTCGCCGTCACCGATCTCGCGAACCTTTTCGGATTGGTCAAGTTTTACGTCGCCGCGCGCGGCAAAGGCATCAAGCCGATCGCGGGGTGCGATGTATGGATCGCTAATCCGTCGGATCGCGCGCGACCATTTCGGCTTCTACTACTCGTTCAAAACCGCGCCGGATATTTGCGTTTATGCGAATTGCTGTCGCGCGCATGGTTGCGCAATCAGTATTTAGGCCGCGCCGAATTGCAGATGGAGTGGTTCGACGAAGGCACGGACGGATTGATCGCGTTGTCGGGCGCGGCGCACGGAGAGGTCGGATGCGCGTTGCTCGCCGGGCTTCCCGAGCTTGCGCGCAACGCGGCTCATCGGTTGAGCCAACTCTTCCCGCAACGGTTTTATATCGAGCTGCAACGTTCCGGTCATGCGTCGGCAGAATCGCTCGTTCATGCGTCGGTGGGCATCGCGAGTGCGTTGAACTTGCCAGTTGTCGCCACGCATCCCGTGCAATTCGCCACGGCTGACGATTTCACCGCGCATGAAGCGCGCGTGTGCATCGCCGAGGGCGAGATTCTCGAAAATCCGCGACGTCGCCGCGCGTTCACGTCGGAGCAATATCTCAAGACGCAAGCCGAGATGGCCGAGTTGTTCGCCGATATTCCATCGGCGTTGGAAAACACGGTGGAGATCGCGCGCCGCTGCAATTTGCAACTGGAACTCGGTAAACCGCGCCTGCCGCTATTTCCCACGCCCGAGGGCGTCAGTCTCGACGAATTCCTAAGTCTGCAAGCGGGCGAGGGGCTGAACAAGCGTCTCGAAGCCTTGTATCCCGATGCCGATGAACGCGAACGCCAGCGGCCGCGCTACGAAGAACGCCTCGCGTTCGAGTGCAAGACGATCGTGCAGATGGGCTTTCCGGGCTACTTCCTCATCGTGGCCGACTTCATTAATTGGGCGAAGAACAACGGCGTGCCCGTCGGACCGGGGCGTGGATCGGGCGCGGGGTCGTTGGTTGCGTATGCCTTGGGCATTACCGATCTTGACCCGCTGCGCTACAACTTGCTGTTCGAACGCTTTTTAAATCCCGAGCGGATTTCGATGCCCGACTTTGACATCGACTTCTGTCAAGAAGGGCGCGATCGCGTCATCGACTACGTGCGGCGCAAGTACGGATCGCAATCGGTCTCGCAAATCGCCACGTTTGGAACGATGGCGGCCAAAGCCGCGATTCGCGACATCGGCCGCGTGTTGGATCTTTCGTATTCCTACGTGGACGGCATCGCCAAGCTCGTGCCGTTTCAACCGGGCAAGACGGTGACGATTTGCAAGCGCACCGATCCCAAGGACGACAAGACGATTTACGCGCGCGAAGTAGAGCCGCAAATCGAAGAACGCGAACGCGCGGAGGAAGAAGTCGCGGCGCTGTTGGATCTGGCCGCGCGTGTTGAAGGCCTGACGCGCAACGTCGGCATGCACGCGGGCGGCGTGTTGATCGCGCCGGGCAAGCTCACCGATTTTTGTCCGCTGTATACGCAAAACACCGACGCTGAAAACTCGGGCGGCGTGGTCTCGCAATTCGATAAGGACGACGTCGAAGCCGTCGGTCTCGTGAAGTTCGACTTCCTGGGTCTTACGACACTTACGATTCTCGATTGGACGGTGCGTTACATCCGCATGCGTGGCGGCGAGCATGCGAGCTTCGATATCGAGCGCATACCGCTTGATGATCCAAAAGCCTTCACGGTATTTAAAACAGCGAACACGGGCGCGGTGTTCCAGTTTGAAAGCCGCGGCATGCAAGAGATGTTGGTCCGCGCGCAGCCCGACAAACTCGAAGACATCATCGCCTTGGTGGCCTTGTACCGCCCGGGACCGATGGACCTGAT
>DASTRU010000271.1:0-11003 GCA_035761045.1 Burkholderiaceae bacterium
GCGAAATAATTATCAGCCGCCTTCGTCTCGTCGCTGGGTTGTGATCGAGAGCGCGCGCTCGTGTTCAACTATCTTGGGACACAGAGAAGCGAACATTCAGTATCAGTTCAATGTTTAAAACACGCCACCCCAACCCTTGACCTCCAACCTCCCGCCACTAATTAACAATTTCACGATCACGACGTGACGGATGCTGTTCCGCCGCCGCGTCGTCCCGTGTCTTGAAAATCCCACGGATATAATTCATAAGCTTTTGAATTTGCGACGCTTTTCTGCGTCGTTTCATTAACGGGAGTGTTGCGATGCCGACTTACGCCTATCGATGTGATTCGTGTGGCTTGGCGAAGGATGAATGGCTCAAAGTGAGCGAAGCGCATGCCGAGCGTGCTTGCCCGTCGTGTGGAAAATCCACCTACCGTAAACAAGTCACCGCGCCCGCGTTTCAACTCAAGGGCAGTGGCTGGTACGTCACCGATTTTCGCAATGGCTCGTCCAAGCCTGCGGCCAAGAAGGACGAGGGTGCGAGCGAAGCCGCAAGCGGCGCCAATTCGTCGGATGCGAGTTGCGGCACCTGTGGCGCGGCCGAGCCTTGCGCGCCTGCCTCGGCGTCCGACGCCACATCCAAGCCGACGCCTCAAGCGGCTTGAGGAATAATCCAACAGGGCTTTGACCCTTCACGCCGAAACGCGCTTGTTAATGCGAGCGCGTTTCGGTCGTCCTCGCAGTACGGGCTTGTTGCCCGCCGCCTAGCGCGCCGTTGAATCTTCCATGAAGAAATACCTGATTACGGGATTGCTGATCCTGGTCCCGCTCGTGGTGACCTTGTGGGTGCTCAATCTCATCGTCACGACGATGGATCAAGTGTTGCTGCTGTTGCCGCAAGAGATGCGCGAGGGCAATTTTATTTTTCGAATACCCGGCATCGGCGTGGTGTTGACGATTGGCTTCGTGTTCGTCGTTGGCTTGCTCGCGCACAACATCATCGGGCGCAAGTTGGTCGATATGTGGGAGAACGTGCTGGCGCGTATTCCCATCGTGCGGTCGATTTATTCAAGCGTGAAGCAAGTGTCCGACACGGTGTTGTCGCCGCAAGGCCAAGCCTTTCGTAAGGCCGTGTTGGTGGAGTTTCCGCGCAAGGATTCGTGGGCGGTAGGCTTTATCGTTGGCACGCCGGGTTCGGAGGTGGAGGTGCTGCTGGGTAATCATCCGCAAACCGTGTTCGTGCCCACGGCGCCTAATCCCACGTCGGGTTACTTGATCGTGTTGGACCCGTCGCAAATTCGCGAGCTTGACCTGACGGTGGACGAGGCGCTTAAGTTTCATATCTCGCTAGGCGTTGTGGTGCCGGGGCGTTCGGCGCTTGCCGCGCATACGCGGCCGCCCACGGCATAAATCTGGCAGTCTCCAACGTTGAATTGAATAAAAACGCCGCGTGCGTCGCAGGCGGTTTCATTGCATAGACACATCACACGATTTCCCGGAGCTTGATTCATGCGTACCCATTACACCGGCCTCGTCTCGGCCGAACACCTTGGTCAAACCGTGACGCTGTATGGCTGGGTGCATCGCCGGCGCGACCATGGTGGGGTGATCTTCATCGACTTGCGTGATCGCGAAGGGCTTGCGCAAGTGGTGTGCGACCCCGATCGGGCCGCGATGTTCAAGATCGCCGAAGGCGTACGCAATGAGTACTGCATCGAAGTGCGCGGCGTGGTGCGCAAACGCCCCGAAGGCACGACCAACCCGAACTTGCGTTCGGGCGAGATCGAGGTGTTGTGCCATGAACTCAAGGTACTTAACGCGAGCGTGACGCCGCCGTTCCAGCTCGACGACGACAATCTTTCGGAAACCACGCGGCTTACGCATCGCGTGCTCGACCTGCGTCGGCCCTTTATGCAACGTAATTTGATGTTGCGCTACAAGGTCGCGATGGAAGCGCGCCGGTATCTCGACGAACAAGGCTTTGTCGATATCGAAACGCCGATGCTGACCAAGAGCACGCCCGAAGGCGCGCGCGACTATTTAGTGCCGTCGCGCGTGAACGCGGGGCAATTCTTCGCGCTTCCTCAATCGCCGCAGTTGTTCAAGCAGTTGTTGATGGTGGCGGGCTTTGATCGCTACTACCAAATCACTAAGTGTTTTCGCGATGAAGACTTGCGGGCCGATCGTCAGCCCGAGTTCACGCAGATCGACTGCGAAACGTCCTTCCTCGACGAGACGCAAATTCGCGCGCTGTTCGAACGCATGATGCGGCACATCTTCAAGAAGGTAATGAACGTCGAGTTGCCCGACCCGTTCCCGGTGATGAGCTATGACGACGCGATGCGCTTGTACGGTTCAGACAAACCCGACATGCGCGTGAAGCTGCAATTCACCGAACTCACCGACGTGATGCAAGACGTGGAGTTCAAGGTGTTTGCCGGCGCGGCGAACATGGAAGGCGGCCGCGTGGCGGCGCTGCGCATTCCGGGCGGCGCGCAAATGCCGCGCAGCGAGATCGACGCGTACACGCAGTTCGTCGCGATCTATGGCGCCAAGGGCTTGGCCTACATCAAGGTGAATGACCGCGCGGCCTTCTTCGACAAAGGCAGCCGCGAAGGCTTGCAATCGCCGATCGTGAAGAACTTGCACGACGCGGCGGTGCGCGCGGTGCTCGAACGCACCGGCGCGCAAGACGGTGATTTGATTTTCTTTGGCGCCGACAAGGCCAAGGTCGTGAACGACGCCTTGGGCGCGTTGCGCGTCAAGATCGGCCATAGCGACTTCGGCAAGAAGAACGGTTTGCTGCAAGGCCAATGGGAAATCTTGTGGGTGGTTGATTTCCCGATGTTCGAATACGACGAGGACGAGCAGCGCTACACCGCCGCGCATCATCCGTTCACGAGTCCTAAGGACGGCCATGAAGATTGGCTGGAAGCCGACCCGGCGCGTTGCAAGGCCAAGGCCTACGACATGGTGCTAAACGGGTGGGAGTTGGGCGGCGGTTCGGTGCGGATTCATCGCGAGGACGTGCAAAGCAAGGTGTTTCGCGCGCTTAAGATCGGACCGGAAGAAGCGCAACTCAAATTCGGTTTCTTGCTCGACGCGCTTCAATACGGCGCGCCACCGCACGGTGGCATCGCCTTCGGGCTCGATCGTTTAGTGACGTTAATGACCGCGGCCGAATCGATTCGCGACGTCATCGCCTTTCCCAAGACGCAACGCGCGCAATGCTTGCTCACGCAAGCGCCGTCGGCGGTGGACGAGAAGCAGTTGCGCGAATTGCATATCCGCTTGCGCATGCCCGAAGCCAAGGCGATGTAAGGGGCGCGGGGCGATTCATGGTTGAACAACGCATACGCCCCACCAAGATTCCCGAGTCGGTACTCGTCGTCATTCATACCGAAGCGCTCGAGGTGTTGTTGCTCGAGCGCGCCGATCGCGCGGGCTTTTGGCAAAGCGTGACCGGAAGCCGCGATTCGTTGACCGAAGACTTGCGCGAGACCGCGATGCGCGAAGTGTTCGAGGAGACCGGAATCGTGGTGGCGCGCGACGACGTACTCGCGCCTTCTCAGGTACCGGCGTCGGCGTTGGTGAATTGGCACCACGCCGTGCGCTATGAGATTTACGAGCATTGGCGGCATCGCTACGCACCGGGCGTCACGCACAACGTGGAGCATTGGTGGGGGCTGACGGTGCCGCGCGACATCACGCTCACCTTGGCCGCGCGCGAGCACACACGGTTTGCCTGGCTTGATTGGCAAGAGGCGGCGCAACGCTGTTTCTCGCCATCCAACCGCGACGCCATCTTGCAATTGCCGCAACGATGCCAAGCCCGGTGATCGCAAGCGCGGCACGGCGCTACCTGACGCGCATCGCGCCGCTTGCGGTCGTTGCATTCGTCATGACGGTGCAAGCGCATGCGGAGGTTGCGCCGCCTACCAACGATATCGATATTCGTGTCACGGTGGAGCGCGCGGGCGAAACCGTTCGCATCGATGCGGACGCGACACTCGCCGCCTCGCGCGAAACCGCGTGGCGCGTGCTCACCGATTACGACCATCTCGCCGAGATCGTGCCTGGCATGCGCGCGAGCCGCGTGGTGGCGCGCGACGACGGGCGCGTCATCGTGGAGCAGCAAGGGTATGTCGGCGTGTTGTTCTTCAAGCGTGAGTTCGCGTTGACGCTCGCGTCGAACGAGCAACCGATGAGCGCGATCGATCTCACGCTGGTGACAAGCAACGGATTCGCAAGCTTTGACGCGCGGTATGCCTTGCAGGAGTTGGATGCATCGCGCGTGCGCATCGCGTATCGCGCGCGCTTCGTGCCCAAGCCGTTGCTTGCGCCGCCGCCCGTCGTGGGACTTGCGGTGATGCGCCGCCAAGTGCGCACGCAATTCGAAGCGGTGGTGCGCGAGATCGCGCGCCGGCACGCCGCGCGCGAGAGTACCGGTTCTAGGTTCTAGAATCGTTGGCATGAAGCTGCGCGTAGCGACCTACAACATTCATAAAGGCGTCTCGGCGTTTGGTCTGCGCAATTGCTTGCACGACCTCAAACTCGCCTTATCGAACATCGGCGCCGATGTCTTGTTCCTGCAAGAAGTGCAGGACGTGAATCTGCGCAACGCCAAACGTTTTGATAATTGGCCGCAAGAACCGCAAACACGGTTTCTCGCCGGACCCGATTACCACTATTGCTACGGCGGCAACGCGGTGTACGACCACGGGCATCACGGCAACGCGATCCTCGCGCGTGGGCCGTTTTCACACGCTACCAATCGCGACATTTCCGATCATCGTTTTGAGCAACGCGGCATGCTGCACGCGGTCCAGCACATCGACGGCGTGGACGTGCATTGCGTGAACGTGCATCTGAGCTTGTTCGCGGCGGGCCGGCGCCGCCAGTTGCAGACAATCATCGAGACCATGCGCGACGGCGTGCCGGAGGATGCGCCCGTCATCATCGCCGGGGACTTCAACGATTGGCACAACAAGCTCACGGCCGGGCTTACGCAAGCGCTCGACGTGCGCGAGGTCGCCGTGAGCGGGCCGATTAGCGCGGCGGGCGGCGTGCCATTACCCACGCGGCCCGCGCGACCCGCGCGCACCTTTCCCGCGATGCTGCCGTGGCTTGGGCTCGATCGGATTTACGTGCGCGGCTTTCATGTCGAGTCGGTCGACGTCATGCGCGGTCGCATGTGGGCGCGCTTGTCGGACCATGCGCCCCTCGTGGCCAACCTCGTGTTGTCCAGATGAACGATCGGCCGCCCGCTCCATTCTTGATGCCAGGCACTACCGCGATGTCGTCGTGGAACCGCGCGTCGCGACCGGTGTTCAGCGGCGGCAATCGCATCCAGCTGTTGCGTGGTGGCGATGAATTCTTTCCCGCGTTGCTCGCGGAAATCGAACGCGCGCAACGCGAGGTGATGATCGAAACCTACATCTTCAATCGCGACCCGTCGGGCTTGCGAATCGCCAATGCCTTGATCGCCGCCGCGTCGCGTGGCGTGAGGGTGCATGTCACCGTCGATGGCTTTGGGTCTGGCGGCAATATCCATGCGCTCGCGCAACGGTTCGAAGGCACTGGGGTGATCTTCGACGTGTACCGGCGCGTGCGGCATTGGTCCGACGTTTTTCGGCGCGGCAGCTGGCGGCGCTTGCATCGAAAACTCGCGCAAGTCGACGCGCGCGTGGCCTTCGTGGGCGGGGTCAACATCATCGACGACCGATTCGATCTTCATCACGGCTGGTCGGAGCGGCCACGACTCGATTTCGCGTTGCGCATCGAAGGCCCGCTCGTGGACGCGGTGACGGCCACGATGCATGTGCTGCGCGAGCGCTTGCAATGGCGGCGCGAATTCATCGCCGACTTGCGCGGCGCGGGCGAGGGCGGCGCGGGCGATGCGGTGGACCGCGTGCGGGAGATGGTCAAGCGCATGCGCGAGCATTCGCCGATGCAAAGCCGCGCCGCGCGCGAGAACCGTTCGCCAATACGCGCGGCCTTTGTCGTGCGCGACAACGTCGGGCAGCGTCGCACGATCGAGCGCGCCTACGTGGAAGCCGTCGTGCGGGCTCGGCAACGCGTGACGATCGTCAATCCTTATTTCTATCCGGGCCGTATCTTCAAGCGCGTGCTCAAACGAGCCGCGGCGCGCGGCGTGCGGGTCACGCTCGTGATGCAAGGCAAGCCGGATTACCGCTTGGCCGCCTGGGCCGCGCAAGCCTTGTACGACGAATTGCTGGCGGCTGGCATTCATATCGTGGAGTACGCGCCGGCGTTCTTGCATGCGAAGGTCGCCGTCGTGGACGACGGCTGGGCCACGGTGGGCAGCTCGAATATCGATCCGTTGTCGCTGCTCGTGAATCGGGAGGCGAACGTGATCGTGCTGGATACCGACTTCAACGCCGAGCTCACGCGCGAGATCGACGCGGCCGTGGCGGTATCGCGCCCCGTCACGCGCGAGAAGCGGCGGCGCGGCTTCGCGGTGTGGATGATCAAGCGCGTGGTGGGCACGGCGGCGCGGTTGTTCATGGCCATCACCGGCGCGCGCGAAAGGTTCTAACGATGCCGACCGCCGACCTCGTCATCGAGCGCCCCGAGGGCTTGTATTGCCCGCCGGGGGACTTCTTCATCGACCCATGGCGGCCCGTGGCGCGCGCCATCATCACGCATGCGCATGCCGACCATGCGCGGCGTGGCCATACGCAGTACCTCGCGGTCAATGAAGCTCGGCATGTGCTGCGTACTCGCTTGGGCGACATCACGCTCGATACCTTGGCGTATGGCGAGACGATTGACCATCGCGGCGTGCGCATCAGCTTGCATCCGGCCGGGCATGTATTGGGCAGCGCGCAAGTTCGGCTCGAACACGAAGGCCGCGTATGGGTCGTCAGCGGCGATTACAAATTAAGCGACGCGGACGATCCCGATCCCACCTGCGCGTCGTTCGAACCCGTGCGTTGCGATGTGTTCATCACCGAGTCCACCTTCGGCTTACCGATTTACCGCTGGCGGCCGCAGCGCGAGGTGTTCGCGTCGATCAACGAATGGTGGCGCGCCAACGCCGATGCCGCGCGCGCGTCGATTCTTTACGGCTATTCGTTTGGCAAGGCGCAGCGCATTTTGGCGGGCGTGGACGCGTCGATCGGGCCGATCGTGGTGCATGGCGCGGTCGCGCCGCTCAATCGCGCGTACGAGGCCAGCGGCGTGCGCTTGCCCGCCACGCGACTCGTGACCGAGGTGAGCGACAAGGCCGATCTGCGCCGCGCGCTCGTGCTGGCGCCGCCCTCGGCCGCGGGCACGACGTGGGTGCGCCGGTTTGGCGAAGCGTCCGACGCGTTCGCTTCGGGCTGGATGACCTTGCGCGGCGCGCGCCGGCGTCGCGCGCTCGATCGCGGGTTCGTGCTTAGCGACCACGCGGATTGGCCGAGCTTGATGACGGCGATCGGCGCCACGCGAGCCGAGCGCGTTATCGTCACCCACGGCTATGTGGCGGTGATGGTGCGCTGGTTGCGCGACAACGGCTTGGACGCCGGCGCCTTTAGCACCGAATACGGCGACGAGCAGCACGACGAGCCGACGACTGAAGTGCCTTCCGATTCCCATTCATGAGCTACGACGATCCGATTCGCGAACTTGCCCGGCGCGTGGCCGCGCGCTGGACGCCTCCATGCTGGTTCGCTTTCGTGGTGGAAGCGATTCCGGAGTCGTGGGAAGACACGGTGGAAGACGGCATCCCGGCGCGCGTGCATCGGCCGCCGCATTACTTGGTGGCGGTGTGGGAGCCGGTGGACGCGCCGCCGTTGCTGCAATGGCCCAACGCGGCGGCGATCGTCAATCCCTCGGTCGTGCAAGCCGCGGCCGAGACCTTGCGACTGGTCGCGCCAGACGCGCCGATCATCATGCTCGACCGCGACGACGTGAACACGGTCTTGATCGCCGACATGATCCTCGCGGCGGACCGTCATCTCGACACGTATTACCGAGGCGCGCTCGAACGCTTCGTGAACGCCGAGCGCGCGCGTTGGCAAAGCGAGATCACGCAGGCCTACACCGATCGCGACGAGGCGTTCGAGCGTTTTCGCGACGGGCTGCTCAAACCTCCGCTGGGCGGCATCGCGCCGGAATAAGCGCCACGCCGCCGCCAATTTTCAATATGCGTAGTTTCGCCACGCTATATGCCGAGCTTGATGCCTCCACCTCCACCCTCGCCAAGGTCGAGGCCTTGCGTCGCTACTTCGCGAGCGCGCCGGCCGAGGACGCGGCCTGGGCGGTCTACTTCCTCGCGGGTGGCAAACCTCGGCAAACCGTGCCCACGCGCGTATTGCGCGACACCGCGCGCGACGCGGCGGGCCTGCCCGAATGGTTGTTCGAAGAGAGTTATCAAGCGGTGGGCGATCTCGCCGAAACCATCGCCCACGTCTTGCCCATGCCCGAGGGCGATGACACGGCCGGCCTCGCGCATTGGATCGAGCATCGCTTGCTGCCGCTCAAGGGGCTCGCGCCCGAGGAACTGGGCCCGCGCCTGCGCGACTATTGGACACGCTTGGATACGCGTGGCCGTTTCTTGCTCACGAAGTTGATCGGCGGCGGATTTCGCGTTGGCGTGAGCAAGCTGCTCGTCGTGCGCGCGCTGGCCGAGAACGCCGGGCTTGATCCAAAGCGTGTCGCGCAGCGCATCGTCGGCTACACCGATGCCCGCGCCCAACCCACCGCCGAGCGGTATCTGGCGTTGATCGCGACGGGCGACGCCGAACATCGCGAGGACGCCGGGCAGCCGTATCCGTTTTTTCTGGCGCATCAACTAAACGAGAACGAGCCGGATCGGTTGCAGGCGCTGCTCGGTTCGCCCAGCGAGTGGATCGTTGAATGGAAGTGGGACGGCATTCGCGCGCAAGTGGTCAAGCGCGCGGGTGAATGCTGGATTTGGTCGCGCGGCGAAGAGTTGATGACCGAACGCTTTCCCGAGCTGGCCGCGCTCGTCGCCTTGCCCGACGGCACCGTGCTCGATGGCGAGATCTTGGTGTGGCGTGGCGAGCACGAATCGCGGCCCGCGCCGTTCGCCGATTTGCAAACCCGCATCGGCCGCAAAACGCTAAGCAAGAAAGTCCTAAGCGATGCGCCGGTCGTGTTTCTCGCGTACGACTTGTTGGAAGACGCGGGCATCGACCTGCGCTCGCGTCCGCACCACGAACGGCGCCAGCGTCTTGATGCGCTGGTCGCGGCACACGCCTTATCCGTGTTGCGGATGTCGCCCGAAGTCATCGCCGCGAGCTGGCACGCGCTTGCGCAATTGCGCGAGGAAAGCCGGCAGCGCGGCGTCGAAGGCTTCATGCTCAAGGCGCGCACGGGCCCGTATGGCGTGGGCCGTACCAAGGCCGACAGTACCTGGTGGAAATGGAAGATCGACCCGATGAGCGTGGACGCCGTGTTGGTGTATGCCCAGCCTGGGCATGGTCGGCGCGCGTCGCTCTATACCGATTACACGTTTGCGGTATGGCACGAGCCTGACCCCAGCACGCGGCCGGGCGAACGCGTGCTGGTGCCATTTGCAAAAGCGTATTCGGGACTGACGGACGAGGAGATTCGTTCGATCGACGCCATCATTCGTAAAACCACGATCGAGAAATTCGGCCCGGTGCGCAGTGTTACGCCCACGCTCGTCATGGAGATTGGCTTTGAAGGCATTCAACGCAGCCCGCGCCATAAAAGCGGGATCGCGGTGCGCTTTCCAAGAATCCTAAGGTTGCGTCCCGACAAGCCGGTGAACGAGGCCGATACGCTAGCGAGCTTGAATGCCTTGTTGGCGAATACGGGCGTTGAACCATAAGCACGTGCGGGCCGGCACGCGCCATGCAAGTCAATGCATGTTTTAGGAGGGGTAAAAACATGCAAATCCAAATCAATACGAACGAAAGCGTTCAAGGCAGCGCCACGCGGTTTGAATGGATCGAGTCCGAAGCGCGCGACGCGTTGGAACGGTTCGAAGACGACGTGACGCGCGTGGAGATTCATCTCAACGACGTCAATGCCGACAAGGAAGGCGGGCGCGATCAACGATGCATGATGGAAGCACGCATCGCCGGACTAGCCTCGGTGGCGGTGACTGAATACGCGGATTCCTTACCCGACGCCGTGCGCGGCGCGGCCGAGAAACTACGCAAGGCGTTGGATAGCAAACTGGGTAAGTTGCATGACAGCGCCAAGCGCGAGCGTGAATCGATTCGACGCGATCCAGATTTAATTTAGGAGTAATGCCATTCGCTTAAAGACTAATGAATATCCCACGGTCGTTGTGAGCCGTAGTGCCATCGATGGACGCGGCGTGTTCGCGCGCCAAGTATTAAGCGCGCGTCGGCGCGTGGGCTTGCTCGATGGCGAAGTGATTTCGGTCGACGAGGGTCGCCGCCGCGCGGCGGCGACGAAACGCGTGCAGCTGGTTGAACTCACCGATCACATCGCGCTTGATGCAAGCCGTGGGTCGAGCCCGTTGCGGTTTATCAATCACTCGTGCACGCCCAATGTGTACATGCGCATCTCGCGCGAATTGCGCGTGGAGTTTTATGCCTTGCGCGAGATCGCGCCGGGCGAGGAACTCACGGCCAAGTATGGCGAGACGCATCATGGCGGTACCTTGCGTTGCCGGTGTGGTCAGGCGCGGTGCGAGCGTTGGCTTTGAGGTAGCTAACCCACCTGCTTTTCCAAATCAAAAAGCATCCACTGCGTTTTAACGGCGTGGCCGATCGTCGATACGTCGCTAACAAAAAGTGACCGTGATGCCAAATACCCATTGAATCTAAGCATCGATGGCTAACAACGCATCAACACGATCGGCGCGCATCCATCGGCTGAACTAATCGCCTTGCGTTGCCACTCAATGGCGTCCGTTCACGAGAACGGGCGCGTGCTGCATCGCCGTTTCAGGCTGATGTCCTTAGCTCTTTGTACACCGCCGTGATTGTTCTTATGACTACCACCACTCGCTCCGCCGTCACCCTTAACACCTTACCTCCAGAGCTTCTTAC
>DASTRU010000272.1:0-34055 GCA_035761045.1 Burkholderiaceae bacterium
CGTGTATTTCGCTTCGATGCCGCCTCGCTATTGAACCGAGCCCGTTCCCATGCCGTCGTCGTCCGCTGTTCCTCCTGAGATCGCGCATGCGACCGCCGGAGCCGACGCGCGCGACCGCGTGCGTTTTTTTCCGCCGGTGGCCATCGCGGCGTTCGCGGCCGCGATGGCGGGTGTGCTCGTGCTCGCGTTTCCGTCGCGGAACCTGCAACTCGAACTTAGCGGCGGCGAGCGTGGCGACGAACTGACCATCGCCTACCTGCACAGCTGGCTGCGCGCCAAGCCCGACGCGCATGCGATGCGCCTCGCGCTCGCGCGTCAACACCTCGAACGCGGCGAGCTCGCACCCGCGCGCGAAGCGCTCGACATCGTGATGCGCGATATGCCGGGCGAGGACACCAACGTGGCCGACCTCGACATCGAACTAGCCACGCGCGAGCTGGCCACCGTCGCGCCCGATTCGCCACGGTATGCGGCCTTGCGCGAACGCCTGCTCGAACGCTTGCGCCGGTTTGGCGAACGCGCGCTCGACGGCGCGCAACGCTTCGCGCTCGTGCAACGCGCGCTCGCGCTAAACGACGCCGCGCTCGCGCGCCAGCAACTCGAACTCGCGATCGCCAATCGCGGCCTTAGCGCCGAAGCGTTGATGACGATGAGCACTTATTTGCTCGGGCTTGGCGATCACGATCTCGCCGCGCGGCTCGCGTTCGCGGCGCAAGCGCATAGCACCGAGCTCGCGACGCGTCGCCGCTACTTTCTCGCGGGCATCAACGCACTGCGCGCATCGGGCCGACCCGACCGCGCCTTGAACGCGGCGGTCGATCACATCGGCAATCTCGCCGACGACCGCGACACCTTGATCGCGGTCATCAAACTCGCGCGCGAAGCGAATCGCCTGGACGTGGCCGAGCGCTACGCCAAGCGGTTGTTGCGCATGTCGTCGTTATCGCCCGCGCCTAATGGCGCGGCGGGCGGACGCTGGCTCGCGCAGGCGGCGCAATGGCTGATCGCAAGCGCCCATGCCGCCGAGTCGACCACGACGCCACCTACCGCCGCGCCCGAATCCACCACGCCACCCGGCCGCCCGTTCGACGCCGAGGCGTATGCATTGACCTATGACGTGTTCGTCGCGGGCGGTCGTCTCAACGAGGCGCAACGCGTGGCCGAAGCGGCCGTGCGCGCGCAGCCCAACTCGGCCGCCTGGCTTAGACGTTTAGCGCAAGTCGCCGAATGGAATGGACAGCCGGCGCGGGCATTGAACGCGTGGTGGACGCTGGCGCGCCAAACCAACGACGAAGCCGCGTGGGACCGCGTGCTCGCCATCGCGCCGGGCGTGTTGGACTACGACGCCTGGATCGCCGCGATCGAGCACCGACGCCGCACGCGGCCCGACGCCGCATCGCTCGATCTGCTGATGCGCTTGTACGAACAACTCGGCCAACCCGAGCGCGCGCTCGCCATCGCGCGGCGCGAGGCCGCGCGGCTCGCGCCGGGGCCGGCGCGAGCCGACGCCTTGACGCGGCTTGGCGAATTGGCCGAACGCGCCGGTCAGCCCGACATCGCCTACGCCGCTTGGCGCGAGCTATTCGCCAGCCCCAACGGCGACCCCACGCACGCGATGCGCGCCGTGCGCATCGACCTGCGCCTTGGACGCCTTGATGCCGCGCTCGATCTCATCACGCAAGCCGTTCGCCATCCAGGCTATGCGGCCTTGAGCGCCGACGCGCAAGCCGATATTCGCCGAGTGGAAATCGAAGTCGCCTATCGCTTGCAACGGCGCGACACGCTCGATCGCGCGTTTCGTGAATTGGCGGCGCTCGACAAGATCGCGCCCGATCAATTGCTCGCCTGGGCCGATCTGCTCGAGGCCGACGGCTCGCCGAGCGGCGTGGCCGCCGCGTCGCGCGTGCTTGAATTCGCCGCGCGACGCGCGTCGAACCCGGCCGTGCTCGATCGGGCGTTCGCCGCCGCGCTGCGCGCGGGCGACGAGGCCGCCGTCACGCGCTTGCTCGCGCTGGCCGATACGCCCGCGTTCGCGCAAGTCGCAAGCAACCCCAACTTCCTTAGCCGCCGCGCGCAAGTGCGCTTGGCGCGTGGCGATCGGCGCGGCGCCTTGGCCGACGCGCGTCGGGCGCTCGCGCTTCGGCCGGCCGATCAAAACCTGCGCGCGAGTTGGATATGGATGTTGATCGCCGCGCGCGAGGCCCAGGCATTGCGCGCCGAGCTGCAACGTCTTGGCCCGCCATCGCGCATCCCGGCGTTGTTGATCGCGCCCGCCGCGGCCGGTTGGCTCGCCTTGCAAGAACCAGAACGCGCCCTGCCGTATTTCGCGCATGGCGCGGCGCAAGGGCGCGACGACCCGTCATGGCTGATCGGCTACGCCGACGCGATCGACGCCGCGGGACAAACCGATCTCGCCTGGCACTTGCGCGCCCGTGCCTGGACGATGTGGATGACGGCCTCGCCTCCCAGCGGCGACGAGGACGCGCGCGAGCGCGAACGGCGTATCGCCGCGCTGGCCTTGACCTTCGCGCCCAGCGACGCGGCGCGCGCGCGCATCGCGGCCTTGGTCGCGCCGCGCACCGAAGCGGCCGTTGCTCCGCCCACGCGCGTCGACACGCGACCGCCCATCACCGCGCCTGCCTTACTCGCGCAAGTGCAAGCGCTTCTCGCGGCGGCACCGGCACCCGCATCACGGCGGCGCATCGAGCGCGATGCGCAAGCCGATGAAATCGCGTTGAGCGCCGCTTTGGGTGCCGACGCCAACGAACTCGCGCGTGCGTGGATGCATAGCCGCTTTGGCGCCACCTTGGCGCGCCCCGCGTATGCCGATATCGCGCTCGCCTTGGCCGACCATGACCGCGAGCGACTCGCCGTCTTGCTCGACACCGTGGCCGACTGGCTGCCCATGCGCGACCGCGTCGAAGCGCTCGAACGACTCGGCCGTTATCGCGAAGCGCGCGTGGTGGCCTTCGACCATCTCGCGCAATCCCCACGCGACGATCAAGCCCACGCGCGCTTCGCCTCCACCTGGATGCCCGGGCCGATCGACGAAGGGCCGGCGCGTTCCGTCGGTACCTATTTGCGCCATGAGAATGCGCGGCCACTGGGCGCTTTCACCACGCAAATCGCGGCGACCACGCCGATCGATATCGATCCAATCGATCTACGCCTGCACGCCGACGCCACGCATATCGGCTATCGCAATCTCGATACCGCGCAGCTCGCGAATGTTCCGGCTGGCGAACAGCAAGGCGGCGTGACCTTGGATGCGCGGCTAACGAGTGGCCGCGTGCGGCTGCGCATTGGCGAACGCCTGGCGCGCCGCGATCTCACGCAAGCCTCGCTCGCCTTCGACGACTGGGCGTTGCCCGAGCTGGGCGACGACTGGCGTTTCTCGGCGCGCCTCGCGCTCAACGACGTGCCGACCGAACAAGCCGCGTTGCGCCTAGGCGGCACGCGCGACACCGCCACCGCCGGCGCGAGTTGGACCGTGAGTCCGCGCGACCGCGTCGATGTCTCGCTCTCGCATTACGTCTATCGCGGCCAAACCGGCACGCGCGTGGGCAGCGGCACCACCACGCGCGTCGATGTCGAACATCGCTTGCGGCTAAGCGAGCCCGACCTCGCGATTCGCGCCCACGCGCAAGACCAACGCTTCAACGCCGATGGCGAGCCCGATGCCGTTTTGCGCGCGCTCGTGCCCGCGGGCGGTGCCACCGCCACGGCGCGTCGGTTCATTCCCTTGAGCGCGCGCGAATTCGGCGTCGCGCTATCCACCGGTGAGGCGTACGAGCGTGGGTACACCCGCGCGTGGCGTCCGTTCGCGCGCGTGGGGTTCACGCACAACACCGTGGCGGGAAATGGCGCGGATTTGCGCATTGGATTCGCGACGGGCGTGTTCGGCGCCGATACGCTCGCCGTGAGTGCCGGACGCGTTCCCGGCACGGCGGGCAGCCCATCGGGCGCGACGCAATTCGAAGTGCGCTACCGAATACTTTTTTGACTTCATGAACCCACGGCTCACCCCATGCTTGCCTTGCGAGGACCGATGATGAATCTGCTGAATGCCGCCCGCGCTTTCGTCGCCACCACCGCCGCCACCGTGTTGTTGGTCGCGTGCTCGACCATCAGCCACGCCCCCGTGCCGCCACTGGAGCGCGACGCCAAATGGGTGCTGTTGCCACTCGCCAATCAAACCGAAACGCCGCAAGCGGGCTTGCGCGCCGAAGGCATCGTCGACAGCGTGTTGCGCTCCGACGCCGGGCTCTCGCTCGAACGCTATCCGGCCGACGTGTCCAACGACGGACTGTTCGACCCGGCCAATCGCAAGGCCAGCGACGCGGCGCTTGCGTGGGCGCGTACCGCCTCGGCGCGTTATGCGGTGACGGGCTCGGTCGATGAATGGCGCTACAAGGTCGGCATCGATGGCGAGCCGGCGGTGGGGCTAACGCTGCGCATCGTCGACGTGCCAAGCGGCAAGACGATATGGAGCGCGACCGGCGGCAAAACCGGGTACTCGCGCGAAGCGCTATCGGCCGTCGCGCAAAAACTCGCGCGCAACCTCGTCGCGCCGGTGGCCGCGAGCACGCGACGATGATCGTTTCCGCCTTCGAGGCATGGCGGCAGCGCCAACGCGGCGCGGTCGTCCGGCAAACCCGTCATCGCAGCCGCGCGCGGCTTGCCTGGGCCGTGGCCGAGTCGATGGGACTGCCCGCCTTATTCATCGGCGTGTCGGCGCTCTTGCATCCGGTCGATCCGTTTTGGGTGTTGTCGCGGTTTCCGTGGGCTTGGCTCGCGCCGTTGATCGTCGCGCTGCGCTACGGCTTCGTGCTCGGCACGACGTCCACCGTCACGCTGTTGTTGTTGTGGTTCGCCGCGCCTGGATGGGGGCTTGCGCCCGGTCCGCAGCCGTTTCCGCGCGAATACTTTCTCGGCGGCTTGATCGCGGTGTTGATCGCGGGCGAATTCGCCGATGTGTGGAACTTGCGTTTACGCGGCACGTCGGGCGCCGCGCGCTACCTCGAGGAGCGGCTGACCGCGCTCACGCGCAATCACTTTTTGCTGCGCCTGTCGCACGAGCGCATCGAGCACGAGTTGCTCACGCGGCCGTCCACCTTGCGCGAGACGTTGTTGAACTTGCGCACGATCACGCAAGCCGCGGCCGCCACGCCCGATGCGCCACCACTGCCCGGCGGCAAGGAGTTCTTGCAGCTGCTCGCGCAGAGTTGCCAGATCGAAGTGGCGTCCTTGCACGCGATCGAGCGGGGCGTGTTCAAGGGCCAGCCGGTCGCCACGCTTGGCCAACCACGCAAGCTCGAAACGCGTAACGCGATGCTCAACGAAGCGTTGAGCACCGGCGAACTCGTGCATTTGCTGTCCGCCGAATACGAAGCCGCCGAACAAGCCGCCAGCGGCCAAGCCGTGATGTCGTCGGGCGTGACCGACCAAGAGCCTTATTTGGTGTGCGCGCCGCTTACGGCGGCCAATGGCGAGCGTATCGGCGTGCTCGCGGTCGAGCGCATGTCGTTCGTCGCGCTCAATCAAGACGTGTTGCGCTTGTTGTCGGTGCTGGTTGGGTATTACGCCGACGGCGTCGCGGCCGCGAGCGCGATCGCGCCCGTCCGCGCGGTGGTGCCCGACTGCCCGGACGACTTCGCGCTCGAACTCACGCGGCTGACTAACGTGCGCGCCGAAATCGGGCTCGACTCCGCGCTCGTCGCCCTGGAGTTTCCGCATGAATCGCGCGACGACGCCGTCGACCATACGGCCGAGAATCTGCGCGCCGCCGATCTTTACGAACGCGCGCAACGCCTGCCTCGGCAAATCGACATCGTGTGGGGGGTGCATTCGCCCGAGCGCGATGTGTTGCTCATCTTGCTGCCGCTGGCCAGACGCGCGGGTGTCGAAGGATTTCTCGCGCGCGTGGAGTCGATCTTTCACGTGCAATTTGGCATCGGCTTGGACAGCCAATACGCGACCACGCATACCGCCTTGTTGTCGGAAGCCGATCCCGCGTGGCAATTACGCGATATGTTGATTCGTTGCCGACTGACCACCTTCATCTCGCACGAGCCGATGACGATCACGACGCGCGACGCATCGCCCTCGTCATCGTCGCCGTCATCCAAGGCGGATGTCGCATGAACTTGCTGGCGACCCTCGCCGCGCATCTGGCCGCCCTCGTGCTGGTGTTGGCGCAGTCGTCCAACACGGCGATGTTGCTTGCCTACTTCGCCACGCAAGCGATCGCCAGCGCCTTGCTCGCGCTCGTCGTGCTGCCGTGGTTGCCGGCGGCGTGGCGACGTCCGCCTTGGGGCGGCGCGGCCTTGGTGTTTTCGGTGGATTTTTTCGTGCCGCTGGCCGGCTTGTGCATGTTGATCGTGTGCGCCGGGCTCGCGCGGTGGTTGCCGCGTTGGCGAACGCCGCCGCGCTTTCGCGCGCTCAAACCCTTGCGCTACACCACGTTTCGCAACGCCGAAGGCACCGCGTTTCGTAGTGGCCAAGTGCGCGGCCGATTGACCGACACCTCGGCCGGGTCCGACGTGCGATTGCAAGCGCTCGTCGCCGTGCAAGACGCGCCGGCGCGCACGACCGGCGAGTTGTTGCGCGACTTACTCGCCGATCCACTCGAAGACGTTCGTCTACTCGCCTATGGCTTGCTCGACAACAAGGAAAAGGCGATCACCCAACGCATCACCCGCGAACGCGAAACGCTAAAAACCCTCGACGCTCGGCAAGACGCGGCCGAGGTGCTTGCCACCAATAAACGAATCGCCGAGTTGTATTGGGAGTTGATCTATCAAAACCTCGTGCATGGCGATTTGCTCGTCTTCGCGGCGAACGAAGCCTATGCGCATGCCGAAGCCGCGCTATTGATCGACAACCAAGATTTCGGCCTATGGTTCTTGCTTGGTCGCCTAGGGCTCGCGCGTAACGATCTGGCCTCGGCGTCCAATGCGTTCGAAATCGCGCTCGAACACGGCTTTCCGCGCGAACGCTTGTTGCCGTACTTGGCCGAGCTGCGCTTTCGCGAGCGACGCTTTAGCGACGTGCTGATTTTGGTCGGCGAACTTAAGCAACAACGCAACGCGCCGGTGATCGAGCCCGTGCTGCGCTATTGGAAATCGGTATGAGCGCCAAGGACCCGCCAATGCCGCGCGCGCCCGACGGCGTGGACGTCATGCTGTTGCTCGAAGGCACGTTCCCTTACGTGCGCGGCGGCGTATCGAGTTGGGTGAATCAGATCGTGCGCGGCTTTCCCGAATTGCGTTTTGGCGCGATCTTTCTCGGCAGCCGTTCGAGCGATTACGACGGCATGAAGTACCCCTTGCCCGACAACCTCGTGCATCTCGAAGTGCATTACCTGCACGACCGTCGCACCAACGCCGAATTCGATCTCGCGCAAGCCGACCCGGGCCGTGGTCGGGTGGTGCCCGCCGATGTCGAGCTCATGGCCCGCACCCACGACACCTTGCGCACCGCGCGCGATCAAAAGCAACGTGACCCCGACGATCTCAAACGCCTTATGCGCGAACTCATGGCCCGCATGCATGGCGACGCGAGCGATCACGCGGCGATGAGCGAGCATCGTTTTCTCTACGGCGCGTCGTCGTGGGACTACATCACCGCGCAATACCGCGAGCGGTGCACCGACCCGAGCTTCGTCGATTACTTCTGGACCGTGCGCATCATGCATGCGCCGATTTGGCATCTCGCGCGCATCGCCGATGCCGCGCCGCCCGCGCGCGCGTATCACTCGATCTCCACCGGTTACGCGGGCTTCCTCGGCGCGTACTTGCGTAGCAAAACCGGCAAGCCGTTTTTGTTATCCGAACACGGCATCTACACCAAGGAACGCAAGATCGATTTATTCCAAAGCGAATGGATCGCCGACAACCGCGGCATCTTCGAGCGCGACAGCGCGCGGCTTTCGTACTTTCGCGAGTTATGGATTCGCTTCTTCGAATCCTTGGGCCAGCTTTGTTATGCGTGCTCGGACCGCATCGTCGCCTTGTACGAAACCAATCGTCTACGCCAGATCGCCGATGGCGCGCCGGCCGAGCGCACGCAAAACATTCCTAATGGCATCGACTTGCCAAGACTAAGCCGCGTGCGCGCGACGCGCGACGGCGCGAACGATCCGCCGCCCGTCGCGTGCTTGATCGGCCGCGTGGTGCCGATCAAGGACATCAAAACCTTCGTGCGCGCGATGCGCTCGGTCGTCAATCACATGCCGCATGCGCAAGGATGGATCGCCGGCCCCGAGGACGAAGACCCGGCCTACGCGCGTGAATGCCGCGCGATTGTTGAAGGCTTGGGGCTGACCGAGCATGTGAAATTCCTCGGCTTTCAAAACATCGACACGCTCTTGCCCAAGATCGGTCTTAATGTGTTGAGCTCGATTTCCGAAGCCTTGCCGCTCGTCTTGCTCGAAGGCTTCGCGGCCGGCGTGCCCGCGGTCGCCACCGATGTCGGCTCATGCGGGCAATTGATTCATGGCTTGGATGCCGAGGACCGCGCCTTGGGCAGCGCCGGCGCGCTCGTGCAGATCGCCGATCCGCAAGCACTCGGCGCGGCCATCGTTGCATTGCTCGGCGACGGCCAACGTTGGCGCCAAGCCCAAGCCGCCGGGCTCGCGCGCGTGGAGCGCTACTACACGCAAGAGCGCATGTTCGCGAGTTATCGCGCGCTATACGAGGAGGCGCTTGCATGGCCGGCATAGGCTTCGCGCTACGCAAACTTACCCGGCGCAATACGCTGACTGGTTTATTTCAAGCGTATGCGTACGCGGGCATCATCAGCTCGGGGCCGTGGATCTTGTCGATCCTCGGCATCTTGGTGATTGGCCTCATGTCGGCCACGGTGGTCGTGCCGCAAGTGTTGATCACGCACTTTCAGGTGTCGGTCACTTACCTAATCGCGTGCTCGTTGATCTTGACCGGCCTCGTGCAACTCGCGTTCACGCGCTTCGTCGCCGACCGCACGTTTGAAAAACGCGAGTCGTTGATCTTGCCGAACTTCGTCGCCATCACGCTCGTCGTGACCGTGGTGGGCGGCGTGGTCGGCATGTTCGTCGTGCTGGTGTTGTTTCGCGGGCTTGCGCTGTATTACCGGCTCATGATGCTCGCGGGCTTCGTGATCTTGTGCAACATTTGGATCACGACGATCTTCTTATCGAGCATCAAGCAATACCGCGCGGTCGTGCTGCTGTACCTAGGCGGTTACACGGTCTCGGTCGTGGCGGCCCTCGCGCTGCGCGGCCAAGGCTTGCACGGATTACTCACGGGCTTCGTGATTGGTCAAGCCGTGCTGCTCGTGGGCAGCGTCGCGATCATCTTGCGCAACTATCCGCCGAGCGACAGGCTCATGTCGTTCGAGGTCCTCGATAAAAAACTTATTTTTCCAAGCCTAATTTGGACCGGCCTTTTTTATAACCTGGGCGTGTGGATCGATAAGTTCATGTTTTGGTTTCGCGACGAAACCGGCCATGCGGTGATCGGACCCTTGCGTGCGTCATTGATTTACGACCTGCCGATTTTTCTCGCCTATCTCTCCATCATTCCGGGCATGGCGATTTTTCTCGTGCGGCTCGAAACCGATTTCGTCGAGCATTACGACGCGTTCTACACCGCCGTGCGCGAGGGCGGATCGCTTGGCGTGATCGAGCAGCATCGCAACGGCATGGTCGAGTCGGTGCGCTTGGGATTGTTCGACATCGTCAAGGTGCAAACCGTCACCACGCTCGTGCTCTTGCTGGTCGGCCCCGCGCTGCTGCGCGCGATGGGCATCACCGATTTATACCTGCCGCTGTTGTTGATCGATACCATCGGCGCCGGTTTGCAAGTGGTGCTGCTCGGCTTGATGAACGTGTTTTTCTATCTCGATAAACGCGCCATCGTGTTGTCGCTCACCGCGCTTTTTTGCGTGTTGAACGTCGTGTTCACCGCCATGACCTTAATGCTCGGTCCATCGTGGTACGGGTATGGATTCACCGTGGCCGTGTTGGTCACCATCGTGGTGGGCCTCGCGATTTTGGATCGCAAGCTCGATCGCCTCGAATACGAAACCTTCATGCTCCAGCACTAAGCCGCGTCGTGCTCGGCGGCCATCCATTCGATCAAGGCGCGTGCTTCGTCATAAGGTAGCGCGGTCGCTTTCACTTCGAAGCCATCGCGATACACGATCGCGCCTTGCGCGCGCATCTCGATCGCATCCAACGCAATGGTGGAATTCGGTTGATGCGCGAGCCAAATATCGGCGGCCGCATGCGCGAACGCGAGCACGCACGAGCCTGGCATGAACAACAGCGCCGGTTCGCGCGTAATTGGTGCGTCGGGACGATCGGCCGCGGTCGTGGCGATGTGTACCGCCCATTCAAGTTGAGCCACGTCGCTTAAATACGGCAGCGACCGCGCGTGTTCGAAAGTCCTAAGGAATTCGGCGAACGCGTCGCCGTAGTGGCCTAAGTCGCCGTTGGTGGACGGGTGCGCTTGCCGATACGCACGCGCGGTCGCGTCGAAGAATTCATCGCCGACGAGTCGCGCGCAGACTGGGTAATGCGCGCGCAACGCACGCGTGCACGCGGCGATGGCGTTGGCGCGATAAATCGCGAGACGGTACGCGTTGCTCGCCGCATCGCCGCTTAAGCGAGGCAGCACGCGTTCCACCTCGGCCGCGTGATGAAGCGCCGCGCCGAAATTAGTCTGCAACGCGCGCAAAGAGGATTGCGCGCTCATGCGGCGATCTCCCCCGCGCGACTAAGTAAATCGGCCGCGCGACTTGCCTCGTCGACCAACACCGCAAGCTCGGGTACGTCGGTATCCCATTCAATCAGCGTTGGCACTGGCCCGAAACGCCGAAGAGCGTGCGTGTATAGCGTCCATACGCTGTCGCGCACGCGAGAACCATGGTCGTCGATCAACACGCCATCGGCGTCGAGATGTCCCGCCAAATGAATTTCATCGACCACGCCGCGCGGCAGCGCGTGCAAGGCCTCCACGGCGTCGAATCCAAAATTCGTGGCGTTGACATGCAGATTGTTGAGGTCGAGCAGCACGCCGCACCCGGTGCGCCGCGCCGCCTCGGCCACGAACATCAACTCAGGCATTTCGTCGGCCGTGAACTTCACGTACGCCGACGCGTTTTCGATCGCGATGCGTCGCTTGAGTCGGTTTTGCACGCGATCGATATGCGTGCACAAGGTCTCAAGCGCCTCGTGCGTGTAGGGCAAGGGCAGCAGGTCGTTGTGCGCGATCTCGCCTTGCGGCGTCATGCTCGCGGTCCAACACACATGCTCCGACACCAAGGCCGGTTCGCACCACTCCACCAGCCGCGCCAGTTGATCGAGATGGCGCGGCGCCAGTCCATGCGCATTGCCCAAACCCAAGCCCACGCCGTGCAAGCTCACCGGCCAGCGCGCGCGCGCGCGTTCCAGCACGGCCCGCGTCGCGCCACCGGCGGCGAAAAAATTCTCGCTATGCACTTCCAGGAACCCGACCGGACCAAGCGACGCATCGTCCGCCAAGGCTTGTTGGTAATGGCGGTGACGCAGGCCAATGCCCACCGCATGAGTGGCGAGAGTCGTCGTGCCGCCCACGTCGCAGCGAAGGCTTAGCTTTTCTTGACGTCGGACTTAGGCGCGAGCTTCTTCGCATCGGCCGTGGTTTTGGCACCGCCCATTTTTTCGCAGGTGCCGGTGGGCACGAACTTCCATTCGTCGGGGCTGTTATCGGCCTTGGCTTGGCCCGCGCACGAGTGCGTGCCGGTCGCGCAATCGTTTTGTCCGGCCTTGGCGATGCCATAGCACTTCTCATGAGCGCCTTGCGCGGCCGCAGCCGGTTGAGACACCACCGTCGCGGCGGAAAGCGCGAATACAGAGGCCAGGGCGGAACGAAGAACAGAAGGCTTATTCATGCATGACTCCTATGGAAACGAAGACAGATCAACACAAAGTGAAACAAGGTTTTCGCAGACTACTTGATGGAAAAACCGCATCAAGCACGATGGGATAATTCAGCGCACAACCACACAGGCTCACGATGGATATCGCGCTTCTTATCAAGGCCGTCATTCTCGGCATCGTCGAAGGATTGACGGAATTCCTCCCCATTTCCTCCACCGGCCATTTAATTCTTACGGCTTCGTTACTGGGCTTCACTGGAGAAAAAGCATCCACGTTTGAAATCGCCATTCAAACCGGCGCGATGTTCGCCGTCATATGGGAATACCGCGCGCGCTTGCTGGCCACGCTCGTTGGCGTGACGCGCGACGCGGTGGCGCAACGCTTCGCGCGCAATGTATTGATCGCATTCACGCCCGCCGTCGTGCTCGGGCTCGCGTTTGGGAAGTACATCAAGGCGTATTTGTTTCATCCCGTGCCGGTCGCGGTCGCATTCGTGGTCGGGGGCGTGATTATTTTAGTCGTCGAGCGTCGCCATAAACGCTTGTACGGCGCGCGCGACTTAGAGGGCGGGCGCTTGGCGCGCGTGGAGTCGGTGGATTCGATGTCGGCGCTTGACGCGCTTAAGGTTGGCCTCGCGCAATGCGCGGCGCTTATTCCCGGCACCAGTCGCTCGGGTGCCACCATCATCGGCGGCATTTTGTTCGGCTTCTCGCGCAAGGCTGCCACTGAATTTAGTTTTTACCTCGCGATTCCAACGCTGATCGGCGCGGGCGCGTATTCCTTATGGAAGCAACGCGGCGCGCTTGAATGGGCCGACGCGCCAATGTTCGCCGTGGGCTTGGTCGCCGCGTTCGCCAGTGCCTTGATCTGTATCCGTTGGTTGATTCGTTATGTCAGCACGCACGACTTCGAGGTGTTTGCCTGGTATCGCATCGCGTTTGGCATCGTCGTGCTGTTGACGTTTCAAACCGGTTGGTTGTCGTGGCACGCCTAAGTTCTTAAGCGCGCGCCAATGAAAACGCGGCGCGCCATTCGCCGGTTACCGTGCCCACGCAATTACGAATGGCGGGCCGCGCATACACCGCGAGCGCGGCGCGCCGCGTGTCGTCGAGCAGACCGAGTTGATCGAGCGCCGCGACGGCCGCGCAATACAAGGCTTGCGCATTGCCATCGGCGATCTTGATCGCGATACCCAAGCCGGCCGACCGCACGCCCAGCAATTGCACGCCGCCCGCGCCGATCTTGGCGACCACGTCGCCATCGTCCGGCGCGCCAAACGCGTGCATGAAGGCCACGTCGCTGCGGCCACCGCCCGACACCAATTCGGGATGCGCGCGCATCGCCGCCGATAAACACGCGAGCGACTCGGCCGATTCACCGGCCTGTTCGGGTCGCGCCAATAACGCGAACAAGCGCGCGAGGTTCGCAAGCGGCAAGGCGTAATTCGGCGCCGAACATCCGTCGATACCCACGACCAGCCGGCTTTCATCCACGCCGCTATGCGCCGCGACGCTTGCGCGAATCGCTTTTTGAAGCGGATGTCCCTCGTCGAGATAAGTTTCAAGCGGTGTCTCGGTCAGCTTGCAGTACGCGAGAAACCCCGCGTGCTTGCCCGAGCAGTTGTTGTACGTCTGATCCCATTTGCGCTTGGGCGGCGTGATGTCGAGCGCGGTGTAACGCAATGGCACGTGGCAGCCGCAACGCAGGTGCGATTCATCGCAACCAAAGCTTGCGAGCATCGTTCGCGCAAGCTCGCTATGCACTTCCTCGCCCGAATGGCTCGCGCACATCAAGGCGGTTTCGCGCGTGCCCCACTTCATCGCGCGCACGCCACCCGCGTTCATGAAGGGAAGCGCTTGAAACGGCTTGAGCGTGGAGCGGCTAAAGGTTAGAGCGTGCGCATCGCCCGCCGACCAACACACATGCCCCTTTGCATCCACCACCGCGATGCTGCCGTAATGCACCGACTCCACGCTTTGCGCGCTGCCCACGCCGCGCGTGACAACGACCAGCGGCGTATGCGCGGGACTAATGTTCATGACTTCTCTCCTGCCATCGCGCGAATGCGCTTGAGCGTGGCGGTGGTGGATCGATCGTGCACGAATTCAATGGCTTGCACGCGCGCGCCATAACCCAATGCGGCCTGGCCTTCGGGCGTCGTCTCGACACGGTAATCGCCACCCTTGACGTATAGATCGGGTCGCGCTTCGAGCACGACTTCGCGCGCGGTGTCCTCATCGAACGCGACGACTAGATCGACGCTTTCGAGCGCGGCAAGCAACGCCATGCGGTCCTCGCATGGATTAATCGGACGATCGTCGCCCTTGCCGAGCCGGCGTACCGACGCATCGGTATTCACCGCCACGATCAACGACGCGCCCAACGCGCGCGCTTCGGCCAAGTACGTGGCGTGACCACGATGCAAGATGTCGAACACGCCGTTGGTCAATACCACGGGGCGTGGCAAGGCGGCCGCGCGCCGCGCCAACCGCGCACGGTCACAGATTTTGGATTCAAAAGAAGGAGCGGGCATGCCGCGATTATCGCGAATGCCCACGCGACGCGCGAAACGCGGCGCGTTAGGTCGCGCTCGGTTTGGGTTCGGGCGAGACCGACGACATGACATCGCGCGCGGATTGTTCCAAGCGCATCGTCATCGCCTTGCGGTAACGGTTGAGTTCTTGCACCGTTTTGAAGGTTTGACCGAACAACAAGCTCATGTTGTGCAAAATGCGCTCGACCACGCGCTTTTCCCAATCGGCGTCGAACTTGATTTGCTGGTCAAGCCAATGCTGCAACCAATCGGGGTCGGGCAAGCGCGATTGCACCGTGTCGTTCGGAAATAAATCCTTATTCACGTGCAGATTGGTGGGATGCAACGGCGTCTCGGTGCGACGCGCGCTAGCCATTAGCACACCGATCTTCGCGAACGCGGCGCGCGCCTTGTCGCCCGCTTGGTTTAGCGCGCGCTTCATGTAGCGCAAATACGCGCCGCCATGACGCGCTTCGTCTTGGCTGATCAAGCCATAAATATGTTTGATAACGGGCTCGGTATGCCATTCGGCCGCGCGGCGATACCAATGGTTGAGACGAATCTCGCCGCAAAAATGCAGCATCAAGGTTTCCAACGCGGGCGCCGGGTCGAACTCGAACCGGACCTTATGCAACTCGCTTTCGGTGGGTACTAGGTCCGGACGGAAGCGGCGTAGATATTCAATCAACACGAGTGAATGCTTTTGCTCCTCGAAGAACCATACGCTCATGAACGCCGAAAAATCCGAGTCCTCGCGGTTATCGCGCAGGAACATCTCGGTGGCGGGCAAGGCCGCCCATTCGGTGATGGCGTTCATCTTGATCGTTCGCGCTTGCTCGTCGGTTAAGAGCGACGCGTCGAAGCGATCCCACGGGATATCGCGTTCCATGTTCCAGCGAACGGATTCGAGTGACTTGAAAAGTTCGGGATACAGCATGGCGATAGGCTTCAAGAGAGGTCTCGTTCAGTAATGAATACGGCGGGCGCCGGTACGGTTTCGGTAAGTCGGACCCGCAAAAAAGGGAAAAGATTCTCGCATGGCACTTTGTCATTTCACGTGACAAACACAAGTCAACGGGAATCGTTCTGTGAGCTTTGCGAGGTGTCGAGCGCGTCAAGGCGGCCGCGCATGAACCACAGCAACAGCACGCCCGGCACGCCAATCGCAACGGTGGCTAGGAAAAACCCCGGCCAGCCCAGCGCCGGAATGCTAAAGAGCGTGGACGCACCCACCGTGACCGTTCCACCTTCGACCAACCAACCCGACACCGGGCCCACATACACACGCCCCACCGACGCCAACGCCGACAACAACGCGTACTGCGTCGCCGAATACCGCTTGTCGCATAAGGCCATTAAAAGCGCGACGAACGCGGCGGTGCCCATGCCACCGCACAGGTTTTCGATGCCGACCGCGGCGGCCATCGCGCCTAAGTTTTTAGGCGTGACGGCCAACGCCCAATACGCCAAATTACTTAGTAATTGCAGTAAACCAAACGACAGCAAGCTGCGGACCAAGCCTATGCGGCTCATTAATGCGCCGCCCACCAATGCACCGATGATGGTGGTCGCCAAGCCAAACGACTTATTGACGAGCCCGACTTCGCCCGCCGAGAACCCGACGCCGCGAATCAAGAACGCGGTGGTCAACGCGCCCGCGAACGCGTCGCCCAACTTGTAGAGCACGATCAACACCAAAAACGCGAGCGCGCCACGCCGCGAGAAGAATTGCTTCCACGGCGCGACGATGGCCTCGTCGAGCGTGCGCGGGGCGCGTTGCGCGTCGGTCGGCTCGGGCGCGAGCAGCAGCGTGGTGGCCAGCCCAACGCCCATCAAGCCCGCCATCAACCAATACATGCCGCGCCACCCAAGCCAATGGTCGGCGAGCCAAAGCGCTAATCCACCAGAAACGATCATCGCGAGTCGGTACCCGAGCACCGATAACGCGGCTCCGGCTCCACGTTCGGATGCCGGTAATACATCCGTGCGATACGCATCGAACACAATATCTTGCGAGGCCGAGCCAAACGCTACGAGCACGGCCAAGACCGCCAACGCACCTAATGCATGCGCGGGACTCGTCGAACCCATCATCGCGATCAACCCCGCCAACGCCAGTTGCGTGACGAGTAACCAGCCTCGCCGCCGACCCAGGTGCGCAAGACGTGGCGCATATCGGTCCATTAAGGGCGCCCACGCGAACTTAAACACATAGGCCTGACCGACCAGCGTGAAGAAACCAATCGTTTTGATGTCGAGCCCTTCAACGGTCATCCACGCTTGCAAGGTGCCCGACGTCAACGCCAGCGGCAGCCCGGAAGAAAAACCTAGCAGCAGCATCGTGGCCGCACGGCGGTTGGTGAAGACAGCGAGAATGGACGGCACGGGGTTAAAGCTCCATTTTTGGTGCTATAAGAAAATAAATCCTATTTATGCAGAAAAAATGCATAATAAGCGGGTAAATATTGTTTTGGCTGGATTATTAATGCTGGTCGAATTCCGCGTCGAAAATTTTCGCTCGTTACATAACGAGCAAGTGTTGAGTCTCGTCGCTTCAAAGGACAAAACGCTTCGGGACACTCACACCATCACGACTGGTGTGAACGCAACCCCAGCGTTATTACGTAGCGCCGTGATCTACGGCGCGAATGCCAGCGGTAAGTCCAACCTTATCAAGGCATTGCAGTACATGCGCGGCGTGGTGATCGAGTCCGCCACCGTCATTCAACCTGGACAAGCGTTTGGGGTGCAACCGTTTCGTTTGAATAACGACGCCGTACAACAACCCACCGAGTTTGAAGTGACGTTTCTACTCGACCAAGTGAGGTATCAGTACGGCTTTGCAATGACGACGCATCGCATCGTCAAAGAATACTTATTGGTTTACAGAGCATTCAAACCACAGCGTTGGTTCGAACGCCACTTTGATGCGGATACGGGAAAGGATGTTTACGAATTTGGGCCGGGTTTGAAAGGGCCAAAGAACGTATGGGAAGGAGCCACGCGTGCTAATTCCCTGTTCCTTTCGATGGCCGTTCAATTGAATAGCGAGCCATTAAGACCTGTATTTGATTGGTTTCTTAATCGGTTGGTGATCTTCAACGAAATTTCACCGCTTGCTCCACATGTGTCGATGCACATGCTTCGTGAAGACGATCGGCGCAAAGCCATTTGTGATTTTCTCGCGCGGGCGGACATCAGCATCGCCGACATTGAGGTGGTGACCAGCAAGAAACCGGGGCACGTCGTGCATTTCGATTTGGCGACGGGCGCATCGGAGGTGCGCAACGAAGAGGTGGAAGAAAACCAATTACGTTTTCATCACGTCACCGAAAGCGGTACGGCGGTATTTGGGTTGAATGACGAATCTAGTGGTACACGCAATCTGTTGTTTCTTGCAGGCCCAGTGCTAGATATCGTTAATAAAGGATTAACGCTCGTGATCGACGAGCTTGATAGCAGCTTGCACACCTTATTAGTGCGCGAGCTCGTGCGTTTATTCCATCGCCCGGACGTCAACACGCAAGGCGCGCAGCTTATTTTCACCACGCACGACACCGCATTACTCGATGCGCATGGCTTGTTTAGACGGGACCAAGTTTGGTTTGTCGAGAAAAAGAAAGATCAAAGTTCTGAGTTGTTTGGGTTGCTCGACTTCAGTCCTCGTAAGCACGAAGCTTTAGAGCGCGGATATTTGCAAGGTCGTTATGGCGGCGTGCCCGTGCTTGATCAAATGCGGGGAGTGTCGAGTTAATGGCGCGCGACCACAGTCCACGCGAACGACAGCGACTACAGCTTGAGCGCAAGAAACAAGGGCAACGCGCGAATTTTGAACGCATCCTTATCGTGTCCGAAGGTAGCAAGACCGAGCCGCTGTATTTCAATGAAATTCGAATCGATCAACGAATTCCTACGACCAATATTGCCGTCGTACCGAGCGCCTTTGGTACCGAGCCTTTGCAAGTGGTGAAGTACGCAAGGCAGCTGTTTGAGTGTGGAGACTCGTACCGAAGCATTGAACCGCGCGCATTTGAACGAGTATTTGCGGTGTTCGATCGCGATGACCATCGAACCTACTTTGACGCATTGAAATTAGCTGAGTCGCTTAATAACAAACTCCGAAACGACGATAAACAACCCATTTCCTTTCAAGCCGTCGCGTCCATTCCCAGCTTTGCGTTATGGCTGTTGCTTCATTACGAGGATATTGGGGCGCCTTTGCGTCGTGACGAAGTTATGCAGCGTTTGAAGCGTCATTTAGTCGACTATGAAAAAGGACAAGGCGGCATTTATGCATCGACGCGAAAGCGTCTAACAACCGCCACGCAACGTGCCGCACGGTTAGCCGCTCAATCCAACGCGTACGCCGACGGCGAGCCTTACACCGGTATTCCTGACGTCATTAATGTGTTGCTGGCATTAAGCGCATCGAATTGATTGGCCTCGCACACGCGTTAAAACTCCACGTCGTAATCAATCGTCAACGGCGCATGGTCGCTAAACCGTTCCGCCGTATAAATGCTCGCCTGCTTCGCGCGTGCCGCGATGCCAGGTGTCGCGATTTGATAGTCGATGCGCCACCCGACGTTCTTCGCGCGCGCCTGGCCACGTTGGCTCCACCAGGTGTATTGCTCGGGCCGCGGATCAAGCGCGCGAAACACATCGACAAAGCCGAGTTCGTCGAACACATGCGTAAGCCACGCGCGTTCCTCGGGCAGAAAGCCCGAGTTCTTTAAATTGCCGCGCCAGTTTTTTAAATCGATTTCCTTGTGCGCAATGTTCCAATCGCCGCACAACACGATCTCGCGGCCGCTATCGCGTAATTGCACGAGGTGCGGCAAGAACGCGTCGAGAAATCGAAACTTGGCTTGTTGGCGTTCCTCGCTGCTCGACCCCGATGGCAAGTACAGCGAGACGACCGCGAGCTTGAGCGCGCCAATGTCCAAGCGCGCTTCGAGATAACGCCCTTCGGCATCAAACTCCTCGTGCCCAAAGCCCGCGATCGTTTCAATCATCGGCAAGGCGCTATGCAATCCAACGCCCGAATACCCTTTTTTCTGCGCGTAATGAAATCGGCCTTCAAGCGTGGTGCCGGTCGGTCGAATGAAATGCGGCGCTAAATCCGCTTCCTGCGCCTTGAGTTCTTGCGTGCAGACGATATGCGGGTTGTGCGAGGCCAGCCATTGAAAAAAACCTTTGGTGGCGGCCGAACGAATACCGTTGAGATTGGCTGTGACGATACGCAACATGTGAGTCGGGAAGTGAGAACCATGCCACGTCCATGCGTTGGGCGTGGCGAGCGCGCATTGTGCGCGAGCCGATCCGATTCGCGATAATCCACGCCTTATGTGAAGACGCGCCTTTGCGCTTCTCGCACGTTTTGGAGATTTTTTCTTGAGCGATTTCCGCCAACGATTCATCGCCTTCGCGCTACGCAACGGCGTGCTGCGCTTCGGCGAGTTCACAACCAAGGCTGGCCGGTTGTCGCCTTACTTTTTCAACGCGGGCTTGTTCAATTCGGGCAAGGCCTTGAGTGAAGTCGCCGGTTTTTATGCCGATACCTTGTTGAACGCCGAGACCCGTCACGGTTTGCGCTTCGATATGTTGTATGGGCCCGCGTATAAGGGCATCACGCTGGCGTCGGCGACCGCGGTCGCGTTGGCCGCGCGCGGGCGCGACGTGCCGTTCGCCTTCAATCGCAAGGAAGCAAAAGACCATGGCGAGGGCGGAACGGTGATCGGCGCGCCGCTTCAAGGCCGCGTGGTGATCGTCGACGACGTGATCTCAGCCGGTACTTCGGTGCGCGAATCGGTCGCGCTTATTCGCGCGGCGGGCGCCGAGCCAGTGGCGGTGTTGCTCGCGCTCGATCGCATGGAACGGGGCGGCAACGCGGTGGACGTGCACGCGTTGTCTGCCGTGCAAGAAGTGCGTAACGAATTTGGCTTGCCCGTGCATGCGATCGCGACGCTGGACGATCTGCTCGCCTATCTCGATGCGAGCGCCGATCCGGTGCTCGTCGAGCATCGAGCGCGGGTCGCGGATTACCGCGCGCGCTATGGCGTGCGCCAAGACGATGTGGCTTTACTAGGGAACGCACCATGACGACTTCAACGATTCGATTCACGTGGCGGTTTGTGCTTTTGGCGGGCATGAGCGCGGCGGCCTTCGCGCAAACGCCGCCGGCGACGAGCATGGGCGGCGCGGCGTATTACAGCTGCCGTACCGCGTCGGGCCGGTTGGTCACCTCGGACCGTCCGATCATGGAATGCATGGACCGCGAACAACGCGCGCATAACGCCGACGGTTCGGTGCGCAACGTGATCGCCGCGCCGCTCACGCCCGAACAAAAAGCCGCGCGCGAGGAAGAGGCGCGTCAAAAGGCCGAAGCGGCCAAACGCGCCGACGAACAAAAGCGCCGCGACGTGATCTTGCTATCGAGTTATTCGTCGGTTGAAGGCTTGGAGCGCGCGCGCGAGCGTGCGTTGGGCGATACCAAATCGTTGATCGAGAAGTCGCGCCAACGACTGGCCGAGCTCGAGAAGGAGCGCAAGGCGCTCGACGCCGAGCGCGGGTTTTACACCAAGGAAAAGCTCCCCGCGACGGTTCAACGCAAGATCGACGACAACGCGTTCGCGATCAAGTACGAAACCGATGCGCAAGCGCGCCGGCAAGAAGACATCGCGAAGATCAACCAACGCTACGACGCCGACAAGGCGCGATTGGTCGAGTTGCTGAATCAGCCGGTGCGCAAGTAAGTCACGAACGGGCGTGGCTTAGCTTTGCACCAGCGTGCGATGACGCTGAATGCTCATCAGCATGCCAAGCCCGATCGCAAGCGTGACCATGGCCGTGCCGCCATAACTCATGAGCGGCAACGGCACGCCGACGACGGGCAAGATGCCGCTGACCATGCCCATGTTCACGAACGCGTACATGAACAAAATCAGCGTGACCGCGCCAGCCAGCAAGCGCGAGAACAAGGTCGGCGCGGCGGCGGCGATCATGAGTGAGCGCAAGATCAACGCGACATACACCGTCACCAGCACTACGTTGCCGACAAGCCCGAATTCTTCGGAATAGACGCTGAAGATGAAGTCGGTCGTGCGCTCGGGAATGAATTCAAGATGCGTTTGCGTGCCTTGCATCCAACCTTTGCCGAATAGGCCGCCCGAACCAATCGCGATCGTGCTTTGAATGATGTGAAAGCCCTTGCCCAAAGGGTCGGACGTGGGGTCGAGCAGCGTGATGACGCGTTGGCGTTGATAGTCGTGCAGCAAGGTCCAGATCACCGGCAAGCTCGCGAGCCCCGCGACGCCCATGCCGACGATGATCTTCCATGACAAGCCCGCGAAAAAAATAACCGAGAAGCCCGCGCCAAACACCAGCACCGCGGTGCCAAGATCGGGCTGACGCAAGATCAAGCCGGTCGGGATCGCAAGCAATACGGCGGCAATCGCGAAGTCGCGCATTTGCAAGACCGCCTCGCGCTTATGGAAGTACCACGCAAGCATGAGCGGCAGGCCGATCTTCAACATCTCGCTGGGTTGAATGACGAGCGGGCCGATATCAAGCCAACGGCGCGCGCCTTTCTTCACCAATCCAAACACCGCCACCGCCACCAATAAGGCCACGCCCGCCGCATACACCGGCACCGCGATGCGCATGAGGGCTTGCGGACTAATGTTCGCGCAAATCCACATCACCAAAAACGCGAACATGAAGTTGCGCAAATGGCCTTCGAATCGTCCCGTGAAGTCGTAAGCGCTCGACGCCATGGTGATGATCGACAACACCGCCAATGTGCCGGTGATCAACAGCAGCGGCGCGTCGAACACGTCAAGCCATGATTTGACCAAGGGCCAGATCGGTCGGCGTTGCATCATGGCTTACTCTTCCTTGGTGATGTCGGGCGTGGCGGGCGCGGGTAAGCCCAGTTGTTCGCTGGTGAGGCCTTGTTCGGGATCCACCGCCTCGCCGTTTGGCCGCACGAGTCCGGTGCCGTCGAAGGTTTCGGGAAGCTTGCCGAGCAACCAGTAATCGAACACCGCGCGTGCGATCGGCGCGGCCGACTTGGAGCCGAAGCCACCGTTTTCCACGATCAAGGCCAAGGCGATCTTGGGGTTGTCGGCCGGCGCGAACGCCATGTAAAGCGAATGGTCGCGAAAGCGCTCGGGCGTTAATGCCTCGTTGTACTTCTCGCCTTGCTTGATGCCAATCACCTGCGCCGTTCCCGTCTTACCCGCGGCTTGATACGGCGCGCCTTGAAAGGCCGCGGCCGCCGTGCCGAAGCGATTGACGTCGACCATCGCGGCTTTGACGAAATCAATGTTCTCGCGCTTAAGTGGAATGGTGTAGCTCTGGCTTGGCACCGTCAGCGTTTTCTCGCCGGTTTTAATGTCCTCGACTTGCTTGACCAAGTGCGGCTTCATCGCCACGCCGTTGTTCGCGAGGATCGAGGTTGCGTTGGCGAGCTGCAAGATCGTGAAGCTGTTGTAGCCCTGGCCGATGCCGATCGAAATCGTTTCGCCCGCATACCATTGCTTGGCCTCGGGCCGCTTGAAGGCCTCGCGCTTCCAACGCGTGGACGGCAATATCCCGCGCTTTTCGCCTTCGACATCGATGCCCGTAAGCTGCCCAAAGCTAAACGGCTTCATGAAGTCGTGAATCGTGTCCACGCCTAAGTCGTTCGCCAGCATGTAGTAGTAGGTGTCGGAACTCACCACGATGGATTTCTTTAAATCCACCGTGCCGTGTCCGCCGGGTTTGGAGTCGCGAAATTGCCGGCCGCCAAACATGAAGTACCCCGGATCGCTAATCGTGCTGTTGAAGTTGCGCTTGCCGGTTTCAAGCGCCGCTAGCGCCATGAAGGGTTTGTAGGTGGAGCCCGGTGGGTACAGTCCGCGCAAGGGGCGGTTGAGCAACGGTTTATCCGGGTCGCCGTTGAGCATCTCCCAGTTCTGCGGATCGATGCCTTCCACGAATAAGTTGGGATCGAACGTTGGCTTGCTGACGAAGGCGATGACATCGCCCGAGGCTGGCTCGATCGCCACCAACGCGCCCTTACGCTCGCCAAACATTTGCTCGACCATGCGTTGCAGTTTCACGTCGATCGACAACTGCAAGTTGTTACCCGGAATGGCGGGCTTGGTCGACAAGGTGCGCATGGGCCGCCCGCCCGCCGAGACTTCGACTTCGGCCGTGCCCGTCGTGCCGTGCAATTCCTTCTCGTAACTTTGCTCGACGCCGACCTTACCGATGTATTGCGTGCCGATGTAGTCGGACGCGTCTTCCCAAGTATCGATGCGTTCTTGGTCGCGCGCCGAGATGCGACCGATATAGCCAATCACATGCGACGCGGTTTCGCCCAAGGGATATTCGCGAAACAAACGCGCGCGAATTTCCACGCCGGGAAACCGAAACCGTTGCGCGGCGAATTTCGCGACATCCTCGTCGCTTAGGCGCGTGCGAATCGGTAAGGAATCAAACGACTTCGATTCTTCCAACAGCTTCTTAAACGAGCGGCGATGGCGCGGTTGAATGTCCACCACCTGCGCGAGTTCATCGATTAGGCCATCGATCGGTCCGGTGATTTTCGACGGCGTGATTTCAAGCGTGTAAGCCGAATAATTACGCGCGAGCACGATGCCGTTGCGATCAACGATCAACCCGCGTTGGGGCGGCACCGGCACGACCGAGATGCGGTTGTCCTCGGCTTGCGAGTGGTATTGGTCGTAGCGCCACACTTGCAACCATACGAAGCGCGCGATCAACAAACCAAAGCACCCTAGCATCACCAAGCTTGCGACCAATAAGCGCAAACGGAATCGGCGCAGTTCGCGTTCGGTGTCGCGCATGGCGCCACGCATGCCAAAACCAGCGCCGCCAAACGGCGATGAATGCGAGGAAGAACGAGCAGAGCGCACAGGTGGCGGATGAATGGTGAAGACGGGCCGCGACGGCTACGTCTTGTTCAACGAACTAAACGGGAGGTCAGCATTCTAGAGCGCACGCTCACGCATGCGGCTCGATTTCTCCACGGTGTTGGCGTAACGATGTATTCCAAACCCGGCGAGTGAAATTTAGAGCGGACGATTTTCGTCTCGGTCGATCGAACGCCGTTGCGGAGCCAGTAGTAATACGGTGACCAGTGGCCAAAGCAGCGTGGCCACCGGGCTTTGCAATAAAGCCATCGGCCCCGGAAACGCGGCGCCCGCGAACAGGCGAATCGCAAGCGTCACGAATTGCGCGAACATCAACAGCGGCAGCACGTACACCATCTGCCCCGGCACGCTGACCCACAACACGCGTCGATGCAGCGTGATGGCGCCATACGACAGCAAGGTGTAGGCCAAGGCATGCTCGCCAAGCAACGCGGCGTCGTGCACGTCCATGGCCAGCCCCAACATGAAGGCGATGCCAATGCCCACCTTACGAGGTTGATGCACATTCCAAAACACCAACACCAGCGCGACCCAATCCGGCACGCCCCAATAGCCGCCCGTGGGCAGCAGATTGAGCATGAAAGCGCCCACCAGCGATAGCGCGATGAACAGCCGCGACACCGGCAGCAAGATGTAATGCGGCTTGCCCACGCCGCCGCGGTCGAACGCGCGTGAGTTCATCGCGGCGCGGCTCCTTTCTTGCCCTTGACGGGGGCCGTGCTTTCGCCAGGCGATGGCGGCGGCGGAGGTGGCGCGCCGGTTTCATAACGCACCACGAGCAGTTGCGACGCGCGCGCCACGCCCGCGGTCGGCGCGCAAATCACTTTCGCGAATTGATTGGCGGCGGTTCGATCCACCGTCGCCACCGTCGCGACCGCGAGACCGGGCGGATACACGCCGTCGATGCCCGAAGTGACGAGCCGATCGCCCGGTTGAATGTCCGCGTTCGCCGCGAGATAACGCACTTCGATGGAATTAGGCGCTTGGCCGCCGTAGGCGACGGCTCGTAATCCGTTGCGCAACACTTGCACCGGAATCGACAGATCGCGGTCCGTCACCAACGCGACTTCCGAGGTGAACGGAAACGTGCGCACGACTTGCCCGAGCACGCCGCGTTCGTCGATCGCCGGATAACCGGGCCGCAAGCCGTGTTGCGAACCACGGTCGATCACCACCTTGCGCGAGAACGGGTCGCGCGCGTCGTACAACACTTGCGCGAAGGTCGCGGGCGCGCCGACGCGTTCCTTGGCATCGAGCAAGCGCCGCAGTTGCGCGTTCTCGGCGGCGAGATGCGCGGCTTGTTGCAAGGTTTGCGCATCGACCAAACGGGCGTTGCGCAAGCGCTCGTTTTCTTCGCGTAGCGTGGTTTGATCGCTAAAGAATGTGTATACGCCCATCACGACATCGCGTGGCAACAGCGCGATTCGTTGAACCGGATACAACCCCGTGGCCACCACCTCGCGCACGCGGCCGAGCGTCGCATAACGCGCATCGGCCAACAGCAAGCCAACGGCGAGCAGCGAGAACAGCACGAGCCGAACGCGCGCGCTCGGCCCTTGCTTGAAGAATGGCGGAGGGCTGTACTCCATCGCCGCCCGTGCCGTACGAGGTGGCCGTTACTCGGAGGTAAAGATGGAGCCGAGCTTGTCCATACGCTCGAGCGCCATGCCGGAGCCGCGCGCCACGCAAGTCAGCGGATCTTCGGCGACGACCACAGGCAAGCCGGTTTCTTCCATGAGCAGACGATCGAGGTCGCGCAATAACGCGCCACCGCCCGTCAACATCATGCCGCGCTCGGCGATGTCGGCGCCAAGTTCGGGCGGTGTTTGTTCAAGCGCGCTCTTGACGGCCGAGACGATGCTATTGAGCGGATCGGTCAGCGCTTCAAGAATTTCATTACTACTAATAGTGAAGCTGCGCGGAATGCCTTCGGACAAATTGCGGCCCTTGACTTCCATCTCGCGCACTTCGGAACCCGGAAAGGCGGAGCCGATTTCTTTCTTAATGAGTTCGGCCGTCGGCTCGCCAATCAACATGCCGTAGTTGCGGCGGATGTAATTGATGATGGCTTCGTCGAACTTATCGCCGCCGACGCGCACGCTGCCTTTGTAAACCATGCCGCCTAAGCTGATGACGCCGACTTCGGTCGTACCGCCGCCGATATCGACCACCATCGAACCGCTGGCTTCGCTCACGGGCAAACCCGCGCCAATCGCGGCCGCCATCGGCTCCTCGATTAAGTACACCTGCGACGCGCCCGCGCCTAAGGCCGATTCGCGAATCGCGCGACGCTCGACCTGCGTCGAACCGCAAGGCACGCAAATGATGATCCGCGGATTAGGCGCGAAGATGCTGCCCGGGTGGACCATCTTGATGAATTGCTTAAGCATTTGTTCCGTCACCGTGAAGTCGGCGATGACGCCGTCTTTCATCGGACGAATGGCTTCGATGTTGCCGGGCACCTTGCCAAGCATTTGCTTGGCTTCCTTACCCACGGCGCAAATCGTTTTCTTGCCGTTGGGTCCGCCTTCTTGGCGAATCGCAACGACGGAAGGCTCGTCGAGCACGATGCCTTTGGCGCGGACGTAGATCAGGGTGTTGGCGGTTCCGAGGTCGATCGCGAGATCGTTCGAGAAGTACTTGGTAAGAAAACCGAGCATGACCGACTTTCGCGGCGTGTGCCGCACTGTTCGTTAATGACAGTTAAGCGCGACCGCGGCGCTTAAGCGATTAAGGGGCGTTAATGCCCTTCGTCGAACGCCTTGAAAAAGCGGTCGTGATGATAACCTAAGGCTCACGCGCGCCTTCTCGGGCGCGTGCTGTTTTCTACCCTCGGAAACTTACCCGAGGTCATCGCGTACCACCGATAACTCGCCTATGGCCCTCACGCTCGCTGACGTTCAACGCATTGCGCATCTTGCACGCATTCACATCACTCCCGACGAGGCGAATCGCACACTCGCGCAACTCAATGACATCTTCGCCATGATCGAGCGCATGCGCGCGGTCAACACCGACGGCATCGAACCGATGTCGCATCCACTCGGAGGCGCGCAACGCTTACGCGATGACGTCGTGACCGACCAACCCAATCGCGTTGAGACGATGAAAAACGCGCCCGAGGCCGAGGATGGCCTGTTCCTCGTTCCTAAGGTGATTGAATGAGCGAATTTGCCCACGCCACTGTTGCGCAATTGTCTAAAGCGTTGGCTGACGGCCACGTTTCGGCGGTTGAGCTCGCGCAACTTTTCCTAAGTCGCGCGCAATCGCGCGGCGACCTCAACGCCTATCTCGACATTCGCCCCGACATCACGCTCGCGCAAGCGCGCGAGGCCGATGCACGACGCGCGCGTGGTGACGCGACACCGCTTACCGGCGTGCCGATGGCGCATAAGGACATCTTCGTCACGCGCGATTGGCCGACCACCGCCGGCTCGAAAATGTTGAAGGACTATATGAGTCCGTTCGACGCCACCGTCGTCGAAAAAATTTCGGCGGCCGGCATGGTCTGCCTCGGCAAACTTAATTGCGACGAGTTCGCGATGGGTTCGAGCAACGAGAACAGCGCCTACGGCAATGTGTTGAATCCATGGGACGCGAACGCGGTGCCGGGCGGCAGCTCGGGCGGCTCGTCGGCCGCGGTGGCCGCGCGCATCGCGCCCGCCGCCACGGGCACCGACACGGGCGGATCGATTCGCGAGCCGGCCGCGTTCACTGGCGTGACTGGCGTCAAACCCACGTATGGTCGCGCGTCGCGTTACGGCTTAGTCGCGTTCGCGTCGAGCCTCGATCACCCGGGCATCTTCACGCAAACCGCCGAAGACGCGGCGTTGTTGTTCAACGCGATGCTAGGGTTTGATCCTAAGGATTCGACGAGTGTCGACCGGCCCAACGAAGATTTCACGCGCGACTTAGGCATGTCGTTGAAGGGTGTGCGCGTTGGCGTGCCAAAGGAATTTTTCGGCGAGGGCTTGCAGCCCGACGTGGAAGCCGCCGTGCGCGAGGCGCTCAAGGAATACGAACGCTTAGGCGCCACGCTCGTCGAGATTGAATTGCCGACCGCCGCCTTAGGCATTCCGGTGTATTACGTGATCGCGCCAGCCGAAGCATCGAGCAACCTCAGTCGATTCGACGGCGTGCGGTACGGGCATCGCGCGAAGCAGTACACCGACTTGATCGACATGATTAAAAAGTCACGCGCCGAAGGGTTTGGCGACGAACCCAAGCGCCGCATCTTGATCGGCAGCTACGTGCTCTCGCACGGGTATTACGACGCCTACTACATCAAGGCTCAGCAAGTTAGACGCTTGATCGCCGACGAATTTCAGCGCGCGTTCACGCAATGCGACGTGATCGCCGGGCCAGTAACGACAAGCGTCGCCTTCGATTTCGGCGAGAAGGCGGCGGACCCGATCGCGATGTATCTGTCCGACCTCTACACCATCCCCGCCGACTTGACTGGCGTGCCGGCGCTGAGCATTCCCTGCGGCTTCGGCGCCAAGGGCCGGCCGGTGGGTTTGCATTTGATGGCGAATCATTTTCAAGAGGCCAAGCTGCTCGGCATCGCGCATCAATATCAACGCGCGACGGATTGGCATCGGCGTTTGCCGAACGGCTGCTGATTGACCAACGGACGGAAGGAATCAAGATGTATTCGGACGCTGAATTGGAGGCCATGCTTTCAAGCTTGGAGTCCGACCTTGTGGAGCGGAAGGAATCCTTTAGCGGCGACGCGCCATCCAAAGTTCGGCAAGCGGTGTGCGCGTTCGCCAATGATTTACCCAATCACGGAACGCCTGGTGTCGTTTTTGTTGGAGCGAAGGATGACGGTACGCCGAGCGGGTTACCCATTACCGACGAACTGCTGCAAAAACTTGCGCACATTCGCGACGATGGCAAGACACTGCCCTTACCGACGATTACCGTGCAGCGCCGAGTACTGCTCGGGCAACCAATCGCTGTCATATGCGTGACGCCGTCCGATGCGCCGCCGGTGCGATACGAAGGGCGTACATGGATACGCGTTGGCCCAAGGCGTGCCTTGGCCTCGCGCCAAGAAGAACGGGAGCTCAACGAGCGTCGCCGCGCAAAGGATTTGCCGTTCGATCTCGAGCCGCTTCGATTCGCGAAGATCACCGATCTCAACCGGCTGTTGTTCGAGCAAACATATCTCGCGACGGCGTTCGCTGCGGATGTCATTCAAGCAAACGAACGCACGTATGAAGAGCGATTGATTTCGTGCCGCATGGTCGATCCGGATGCACAACATCCCACAGTGGTAGGTGCTTTAACGCTGGGTATCGATCCTCTCGATTTAGTGCCGTGCGCCTACGTGCAATTCCTTCGCATCGCCGGCACCGAGCTGGCTGATCCAATCATCGATGAAGCGCGATTGACCGGACCACTGCCCGATTTGATACGGCGTATCGATGAAAAATTGCAGGCGCACATCAATGTGGGCGTGGACTTGGTGACGTCGGATACCGAACGGCGTAAGCCGACGTATCCGCTGGCCGCCTTACAGCAACTCGTTCGCAATGCGGTGATGCACCGTACTTATGAAAGTACTAATGCTCCCATACGCGTGACGTGGTTCGACGATCGCATCGAGATCTTCAATCCGGGCGGTCCGTATGGAATCGTGACGAAAGCGAATTTTGGCCAGCCGGGGCGCACCGACTATCGCAACCCCAATATTGCCGAAGTACTACGTAACCTGAGTTACGTACAGCAATTTGGCGTGGGTATCGCGACGGCGCGACGCTTACTGAGCAGTAACGGGCATCCCGAATTGTTGTTTGATCTTAGTGATCCCAACGGCGTTATGGCGATCGTGAGGTGCGCATGACGATTCCAGTTCTCACCTTTTTCAACAACAAGGGCGGCGTGGGCAAAACGTCGCTCGTCTACCACTTGAGCTGGATGTGGGCTGAATTGGGTATTTCGGTGCTCGTCGTGGATTGCGATCCGCAAGCGAATCTAACATCGGCGTTTCTCGACGAGGACGCGTTGTTGGACGTGTGGTCGGACGATACGCACGATGCAACCACTATTTATCGCGCGATCAAGCCGTTGACGGCAGTGGGCGATATCAAACCGGCGGTATTGCGAACGATTGATCCTTGCCTCCACTTGATTCCTGGCGATCTCGCGTTGTCTAGCTTTGAAGATCACCTGTCCGAGTATTGGGGCAAGTTGCTTGACGAGAGTCAGCGCGAGCGTGCGTTCTACGTCATGTCGGCGTTTTGGCGTACGGCGCAAGCATCGGCCAAGGCGTGTGGTGCTCAAATTATTTTGTTTGACGTAGGGCCAAATCTCGGCGCTATTAATCGATCGGCTCTGATCTCATCGGACTTTATTGTCGTGCCGCTAGTCGCGGATTTGTTCTCGCTACAAGGACTGCGAAATTTGGGGCCAGCGGTGCGCCGGTGGCGCGACGATTGGTCCATGCGGAAGTGCTCTTGGACGACTCCCTCCATCGAATTGCCGCTTGGATCAATCGCACCGCTTGGCTATATCGCCTTACAACACGACATACGCTTGTCGCGACCTGTGAAAGCGTATAGCCGTTGGTTAAAACGTATTCCGGGTGACTACCGTACATTCGTGCTGGCCGAGTCGACGGCGCTGGACGAAAACCTCGCTATTGAAAACGACCAGCATTGCCTCGCGCAGCTCAAGCACTATCGCAGTTTGATGCCGATGGCGCAGGAGGCGCGAAAGCCAATATTTCAACTTCGCCCCGCGGATGGCGCGATTGGCGCGCATTTGACCGCGGTGAGTGCCGCCCGCATGGACTTCGACCGTCTCGCCAAAATAGTTGACGATCGCATGAAGCAACATCTCGCGGCACGGTTATCCAATCGGAGTACTAAATGACATGGGAAGTCGTCATCGGCCTCGAAACGCACACTCAGCTTTCGACCGTCAGCAAAATCTTCTCCGGCGCGAGCACTGCGTTTGGCGCGGAGCCCAACACGCAAGCCAGCGTGATCGATCTTGCCTTACCCGGCGTGTTGCCCGTGCTTAATCGCGGCGCGGTGGAACGCGCGATTCGCTTTGGTTTGGCGGTGGGCGCGACGATCGCGCCGCGCAGCGTGTTCGCGCGGAAAAATTATTTTTATCCGGACTTGCCCAAGGGCTATCAAATTAGCCAGTACGAAATTCCGGTCGTGCAAGGCGGATCGCTTAGTTTTGTCGTCGCGCCCAAGGGCGGCGAGCCGTACACCAAAACGGTTCGACTAACGCGCGCGCATTTGGAAGAGGATGCTGGCAAGTCCTTGCACGAGGACTATCAGGGCATGTCGGGCATCGACCTCAATCGCGCGGGCACACCGTTGCTCGAGATCGTGTCCGAGCCCGACATCCGTGTCGCGAATATCAGCGGCGCGGCGGCCGAGGCGGTCGCGTATGCCAAAGCCTTGCACGCCTTGGTCGTATGGCTGGGCATTTGCGACGGCAATATGCAAGAAGGCTCGTTTCGTTGCGACGCCAACGTGTCGGTGCGACGCGTGGGCCAAGAACAATTCGGCACGCGTTGCGAAATCAAGAACCTCAACAGCTTTCGCTTCATGCAACAAGCGATCGAATACGAAGCGCGCCGGCAAATCGAGTTGATCGAAGACGGTGGCACGGTCGTGCAAGAAACGCGTTTGTACGACCCCGACCGCGACGAAACCCGCTCGATGCGCAGCAAGGAAGACGCGATGGACTATCGCTACTTCCCCGATCCCGATTTGCTGCCGCTTGAAATCGCGCCCGATTGGATCGAACGCGTGAAGCGCGACATGCCCGAACTGCCGGGCGCCATGCGCGAACGCTTCGTGCGCGATTACGGCTTGCCCGAATACGACGCGCAAACGCTGACCGCCGACAAAGCCGTCGCGCACTATTTCGAAGCCGTGGCGCGCGAGGTGGCCGATAAAAAAATCGCCGCTAATTGGGTAATGGGCGAAGTCTCGGCCGCGTTGAACGCGGAATCGCTCACGATCGATCGCGCGCCCGTTTCGCCCGCGCAATTGGCCGGCCTCATCGCGCGCGTGCTTGATGGAACCATCAACGGTAAAACCGCGAAGGATGTGTTCGCGGCGTTGTGGAAGCGCGAGGCCGAAACGGCCGACGCCGTCATCGACGCGCGGGGCTTGCGTCAAATCAGCGATACCGGCGCGATCGAGAAAATCATTGACGACGTGTTGGCCGCCAATCCCGGGCCCGTCGCGGAATTTCGCGCGGGTAAGGACAAGGCTTTCAATTCCTTAGTCGGTCAAGCGATGAAAGCGACGAAGGGCAAGGCCAACCCCCAACAAGTCAACGAGATCTTGCGGCGCAAACTAACGAGCTAATGAGTAGGAGTACAACGACGCCAACTTCGGTGCGCGCAAGCTCGCGTGAACCAAGCTGGCGTCGTCGTGCAATTCATCCCACAGGTCGCTAACGTCCTTGCGTAACGCAAGCTCCGGCGAAATCGGCAGCACTTCCCACAAACCGCGCTCCAACTCCGCATCCAACTCACCCGGACGCCACACCACGTTGCCGACGTAATACCGCGCGTCGTTCGGTGATTTTTCGATGATCGCGTCGATCGTGTTGACGTGCAGAACAAAGAACAGGTTCTGGCCGAAATCAACCACGCCTTCGCTCGTCGCGGGCGCGGACTGCGTCAAGCACGAGACGGCGGTGCGCGACATCGGTCCACCAAAAAACACGTTTTCCTCGACGTGCTTGGACGGTTCATGCTGGGGAAACAACGCGGCGAGCGTGCTGCTCGTCTTGCGGTTCAAGATCACGCCGACATGCATTTGATTGCCGATTGGCCGTGCGATCAACACCGTGCGGGAGTACACCGGATCCACCAACCGATCGGTCGCCACCAGCATGACCGGCTCGCGACTATGGTCGGGCGCGTCGGCGCTTAGGACGGGTGCGGCGAGGAGAGCGCACACGGTGGCCAACATCCATCGAGCAATATTTGAGCACTGCATGCCTGCCTCCCAAAGCGAAGGGTGATCGCCAGGTGGACCGTCGAAGATACGCCGAGTTCGCGCGTCCCAGGTGGCGTTTTCAGTATGCGCTCGCGACGAGCGGGAGTGGTGCTCAATGAAACGGTTCGTGCATTCGCGCACGTCGCGCGCCCCAGTGGCTCGAACATATCCGACGCGACGGCGAATATCTGACGCGCGTGAGGAAAACTGAGTGCGAACGACCTCCGGATCGAGCCTGCGAGGTCGAATTCTTAACGCCGTGTTTACGCGTGAATCGACGAGGTTTTATCCGGCACGATCTCGCGCCAACGCTCAAGCTCCTTGCCGCGCAGCGCACGGCCACCGACGCTGGCGATCATGTCAGCCGGCCATTTAGGCGTGCTTTTAAATAGCCAAGCGATTGTTTGGGAAATGCCCAACACGCTAAAAAACACGACCAGTACGGGAATGAGTGCAATACCGACCAACCACACGACAAACCAGAACGGATTCCGCGTGTGTTTGAGCGCGTAAAGGATGTCCGCCCCTAACAAGTTGCTTGGGGCGAGCATCTCCCACCAACCCAAGGGCAGCGCAAGCGTGGGATGTGGCTTATCGCCCGCCTCGGCGAACAACGGGCCCTCGTGCTGCATGAAGCGCCGCGCATGCTCCCAAGTGTCGAGCAGGCGTTGAACGTTACGGGCGCTACTCGTAAATCC
>DASTRU010000273.1:0-4757 GCA_035761045.1 Burkholderiaceae bacterium
GCGCCGGCCCGGGCACGACCGCGCGATACCCTTGGGCGACCGGCACGAGCACGTTGCGGTCGATCGTGTCGTTGAACTCGAACACGTGGCGGTTGTAGCGCTCGAACGGATCGATGTTGTCCTTGCCCGTCTCGCTTGGAACGCTGGCGCATCCGGCGGCGGCGAGCGCAACGGCCGCGCCAAGTAGCAGCCGTTGCAACAGTCGTAGCGGTGTCATTTCTTTTCCCCGCCCGCTTCAGCCGCGGACTTGAATAGAAATTGGCTAATCAGGTTTTCGAGCACGATGGCCGATTGCGTACTGCCGATGCTTGAACCGGCCGCGAGATTAGCGGTATCGCCGCCTGCACTGAGGCCAATGTACTGCTCTCCCAGCAAACCCGCGGTGAGAATGCTCGCACTCGTGTCCCGTGGAAACTTGAATTTTTCCTCGAGATCGAGCGTTACGACCGCTTGAAACGATCCGTCGTCGAACGAAATGCTTTTGACACGGCCGACGGTCACGCCCGCGCTCTTGACTGGCGCGCGCACCTTCAAGCCGCCGATGTTGTCGAATTTGGCCGTCACGCTATACGTGTTGCCGCGCGTGAACGACGCGAGATTGCCCGCTTGCAGCGCGAGAAACAGCAGCGCCAATGCGCCGAGCAGCACGAACAGGCCGACGAAGACATCAACGGTTTTGCGTGACATGAATCAAATCCTTCAGATTTCACCGAACATCAAAGCGGTCAATACAAAGTCGAGCGCGAGCACCATCAACGAGGAAATCACGACGGTACGCGTCGTCGCCTTGGCCACGCCTTCGGGCGTTGGCCGGCTCGCATACCCTTCGCGCAGCGCGATGAAAGTCACCGCGACGCCAAATACCGCACTCTTGATTAGGCCGTTCAACACGTCGTCGTACACATCGACGCCCGCTTGCATCTGGCTCCAAAACGCGCCGTTGTCCACGCCGATCAACTTCACGCCAACCAGCCATCCGCCCAGGATGCCAACGGCGGAGAACACGCTCGCGAGAATCGGCATCGCGATCACGCCGGCCCAGAACCGTGGCGCCAGCACGCGCTGAACCGGGTCGACCGCCATCATCTCCATGGCCGCAAGTTGCTCGCCCGATTTCATAAGACCAATCTCGGCGGTCAACGACGTGCCGGCGCGGCCCGCGTACAACAAAGCCGTGACCACGGGGCCCAACTCACGCACCAATGAAAGCGCGACCAACAGCCCCAAGCTTTCCGACGCGCCGTAACGGTTCAACGTGTAGTACCCCTGCAAGCCGAGCACGAAGCCAACAAAGGTGCCCGACACCGCGATGATCACGAGCGAGTAATTGCCGATGAAATGCACCTGATCGGCCACGAGTTGCGGCCGTTTGAACGACGCCGCGCCACGCGCGAGGATCGCGACGAACAAGCGCACCGCTTCGCCGATGCTTGCAAGCCACACCAACACGCTCGCGCCTAATGCGGCGAGACGATCGATCAACGTCGTCATAACCCAAACTCCTCGGCCAAGCCGCGCGCGGGCATATGAAACGGCACGGGGCCATCGGGCGCGGCGTCGACGAATTGGCGCACGAAGGGATCGCTCGATACCCGTAATTCGTCGGGCGTGCCTTCGGCCGCGATCCGGCCATTGGCGACGAAATACACATAGTCGCTAATCGAAAACGTTTCGTGCACGTCGTGGCTCACGAGAATGGACGTCGCGCCAAGCGCCGCGTTCAGCGTTCGAATAAGCGTGGCCGTCATGCCCATCGAGATGGGGTCGAGGCCCGCGAATGGCTCGTCGTACATGATGAGTTGCGGGTCGAGCGCGATGGCGCGCGCAAGCGCGATGCGTCGAGCCATGCCGCCCGATACTTGCGCGGGCTTTAATTGCGCCGCGCCGCGCAAGCCGACCGCGTGCAGCTTCATGAGGACTAAGTCGCGTATTAATTCTTCGTCGAGCCCGCTGTGCTCGCGCAAGGGGAACGCAACGTTGTCGTAGGCCGATAAGTCGGTGAACAGCGCGCCGAATTGAAACAGCATGCCCATGCGCCGACGCATCGCATACAGCGTTTCGCGCGAGGCTTGATCGAGGGATTCGCCGTCAAAAAGGATTCGCCCGCTCGCCGGCCGCATCATCCCGCCGATCAAGCGCAATACGGTTGTCTTGCCCGAACCCGAGCCACCCATCACCGCGACGACCTTGCCGCGAGGAAAGCGCATCGAGATGTCGGACAGCACGGGCCGATCGCCATACGCGAACGACACGTGATGCAACTCGACAAGGGGATCTTGATTAGACATGCAAGGCGCGAACGCAAAAGCCGGCATGATACTCGGCGACCTTCGCGGCTCTAATCGAAAACAAAACGCGCGCGTAACGGGTGTGGTAAATCGCGACACGCTTTATCAAGACGCGTGATTCGTCGCACATTCATCCACGCGCAAAGTGAAAATTCACCAGTGTTAGCATCGACGCGATGATTGAGTTTCAACGTGTTAGCAAGGCGTATCCCGGCGTTGGGATGAACGCGTTGTCCCATGTGGAGTGCACCATCGCCCGTGGTGAATTCGTGGCATTGCTGGGCGCATCGGGCGCGGGCAAGTCCACGTTCTTGCGGCTCGTCGCCGCGATCGAGGCACCGTCGGCGGGGCGTGTCATCGTGGCGGGTCGCGACATCTCGCGGCTGCCGCGTCACGCGGTGCCGTTCGTTCGCCGCAATATCGGCATGACGTTTCAAGATCAAAAATTGCTCGCGCGTCGCAGCGTGCTGGATAACGTCGCGTTGCCCTTGGAAGTCGTCGGCGTCGCGCGATCGGAAGCGGTATCGCGCGCTCGCGCCGCGCTCGACAAGGTCGGCTTGCGCGACAAGGAGGCCTTGCTGCCCGCCATGCTTTCGGGCGGCGAACAACAGCGTGTCGCCATCGCGCGCGCCGTCGTGAATCGGCCCGCCGTATTGCTCGCCGATGAACCAACGGCCAATCTCGATCCCGAAGCCGCCGCGCGCGTGGTGCGATTGTTCGAAGACTTTCAACGCGTGGGCGTGACCATCATCGTGGCCACGCACGATCCCCAACTGCTTGGCGACTTGGCCACGCGCCGGCTCACACTCGCGCAGGGCTGCTTGAAGCACGACGAACCGTTGATCAAGGAGCCGTCATGACGCGAACGCGCGCGTGGGGGTACGTGTGGCGGGCAACCGTCGCGGATTGGCGCGATGATCGTTGGGGATGGTGCGCGGGCATTCTCGCGGTGGCCAGCGCGTTGGTGCTGCCGGTCGCGTTGTACGTCGCGGCGTTGATGCTGGCGCCCGTCGCGCGCGGCTGGATCACCGACCCAGAACTATCCGTTTTCATGCAATTAGGCGCGTCGGCGGCGCAGATTAAATCGACGCAGGCGGGCATTGAACAACGCATCGCGGCCGAGCGTGCGGCGGCACCTCAAGCGCAATTGACGGTCGTGACGATTTCAAAGGAGCAAGCGTTTGCGCAGTTGCGTGCTCAGGCCGATCGTACGGGTGGCGCGGCCGCGTTCGACGCATTGAAGGAAAACCCCTTGCCCGACGGCTTCATCGTACGCGCGGCGCGCCTCGCGCCGGAACGGCTTGCGGTACTCGCTCAAGAGCTCGGCGCGTTGCCGGGCGTGGACCAAGTCCAATTCGACACCGCTTGGGCGCAGCGGCTGGCGCGCCTTGCCATGGCGGCTCGTACCCTAGGGATCGTGCTTGCCACGATTTTTGGTTTCGTGGTGGTGGCCGTGACTTACAACGCCACCCGTGCTCAAGTCCTGCGACAAGCGGACGAAATTGAAATCGCGCGACTGGTGGGGGCGACCGACGCGTTCGTTCGCCGTCCCTTCGTGGCACGCGGTGCGCTGCTGGGAGCACTAGGTGCGTTGCTCTCGATTTTGCTAGTGGCTTCGGGTGTATGGGCGCTGACCGCGACCGATGCGGGATTTGTCGGGCTCAATGCCCCGTCCTTGGCTGATCATGTGGCGGAAGCGCTTGTTTTAATTAGCGGCGTGGCATTGCTCGGGGCTGGCGGCGGGGGATGGTCCGCGCAGCGCCAACTGGCTTCGCTTCGCTAATGGCTAGGCTTTAGGCGCTTTGGAATGGTTGATAGAATTAGTAGGAATTAGCACTCTCGATCCACGAGTGCTAGCATGACAGCCGTTTTTAAAAGCGCTCATGCTTCATCAACACAAAGGAGCTCGATAAAGATGACCGCCACTGCTTTGGCTTTGCGTTCTGACCTCCCGCTGGCGGGCCGGTTTGACCTGCCCAGCCCGGTCGGCGACATCGAGGCCTATATCCAGGCCGTCAATCGTCTTCCGATGCTGACTGCCGAAGAAGAGTCACGCTACGCCCGCGACCTACGCGACCGAGGCGATCTGAATTCCGCCGGAAAGCTCGTGCTTTCGCATTTGCGTTTGGTGGTGTCGATCGCGCGGCAATATCTTGGCTACGGGTTGCCGCATGCCGATCTTATTCAAGAAGGCAATGTTGGCTTGATGAAAGCCGTTCGCCGCTTCGATCCCGAGCGCGGCGTTCGTTTGGTGAGCTTCGCCATGCATTGGATCAAGGCGGAGATTCACGAATACATCTTGCGTAACTGGCGTTTGGTGAAAGTGGCGACGACCAAGGCACAGCGCAAATTGTTTTTCAATTTGCGCAGCATGAAGTCGGGCACGGGCACCTTGACCAAGGCGGAAGTAGACGACGTCGCCAAGACGCTGGATGTGCGCCGCGAAGACGTCATCGAGATGGAAACGCG
>DASTRU010000274.1:0-2081 GCA_035761045.1 Burkholderiaceae bacterium
ACCGTGTCGTTCACGGCCACCGCGATCGCGACTTGAATGCGGTCGCGCAGTAAGGGCAGCTCATCTTCGAGCGAGGTGCGAATCGCGTGATCGATGCGTTGCTCAAGCCCCTCGCCAATGCGTGGATGCAATTGCGAGAGCGTGAGCCCACCCGGCGGCACGAATTCGGCCTGTCGCGCGTCGTGAAGTGGCTCCGAGGACGGTAAGGGCGCGGCGAACGCGGCCGCCGCGCGCAAGGCCGAAGGTGGTTCGTTGGCGATCTCGCTTGGCGCCGGCGATACCTCGCGCGCCGGCGCGGCGCGTTCCTCGAACGCTGGTGCATGAACGTTTTGAGCCTCGTCTTGAATCGCGAGCGACTCGTCTTGCGCCGGCGGTTCTTGCTCGGCTTCAGCAACCGGCATGGATGCTTGCACAACCGGTTCGTGCTCGACGGGTTCCAACGATTCGTCCCGCGCGGGCGTCGCGGCCGCGGCATCCGCCTCGGGTGCTGGTAACGGCGCCGTTTTCTCCGCCGTAGGGGGCGGCGCGTCTTGCGCGGTAGGTGAGTGCTCGATGATTTCCGTCAACACCGGAATGGCATCGTCTTCGGGGCGGCGGCGAAAGAGCTGATCGAACATCTAAACCTCGTACGGGTGCGGTTACGCGTCCTGCGGCCGATGATGCATGCGATACCCGCGCTCGGCATAAAACTTCCAACGCGCGCGGCCCGCAGCGACATCATCGGCCTCTAGGCCAACGAACTCGATGAGCAAATCAAAGCGCGAAAAAAATCGCGGTGTTTCGCCGTCGAGGTTGAACAGTACTTCGTGATGCGACAGTCCGTCGTTGTCGGTATCGCTCACCGTGGTGAGCACGACGGGCGTGCGCTCGGCGAGTGGATCGCCGAGCATCGCGTGCGGCACGAAGCTAATCGGATCGAACGTCCACAGCGCGGTATCGAAACGGGCCAACGCCTGGTGATCCGACGCGTAGGCCACCACCTTGCGTCCGCGCTCGATCGCCTGCCGCACCAATCGACACGCGTGCAAGGTCTTGTCCGCCACGCCCGTGTAAAAGTGGACTTCGGTCATGTGCGATGTCGATCAACCACGCACCGCGCGGCGTTTTAAAAACTCAACCAGCAGCGGCACGGGTCGTCCGGTCGCGCCCTTTGCCTTGCCCGATTTCCACGCCGTGCCCGCGATATCGAGATGCGCCCACTCGTACTTCTTCGTGAAGCGCGACAAGAAACAGGCGGCCGTGATCGATCCACCGGGTCGGCCACCGATATTGGCCATGTCGGCGAAATTGGAATCGAGCACCTCTTGATACTCGTCTTCCACTGGCATGCGCCACGCGGGATCGAGCATCGTGCGGCCGGCATCGGTGAGTTGCTCCGCAAGCGCATCCGACGTCGAAAACAAACCACTGTTGATGTGCCCTAGCGCCACGATGCATGCGCCCGTCAACGTGGCGATATCAATCACGGCCGCTGGCTCGAAGCGCTCGGCGTAGGTGAGGGCATCGGCGAGAATCAAACGGCCTTCGGCGTCGGTATTCAAAATCTCGATCGTCTTGCCGGACATCGATTTCACGATGTCGCCGGGCCGCGTCGCGGTGCCCGAAGGCATGTTCTCGCACGTCGCGATCAGACCCACGACATTGATGGGCAATTTCATTTCGGCGATCGCGGCGAACGTGCCAAGCACGCTGCCCGCGCCGCACATGTCGTACTTCATCTCGTCCATCGCTTCGGACGGCTTGATGCTGATGCCGCCCGTGTCGAAGGTAATGCCCTTGCCAACCAGCACGATCGGCCCGGCCTTCGTAGACGTTTTGCTCGACCCTTTCGTCGCACTTTTCGCCTTCGTGGTCTTGGCCGACGACGGCGCGCCGTTGTAATGCATGACGATAAAGCGCGGCGGCTCGACCGTGCCCTTGGCAACGCTTAGAAAACTTCCCATGCCAAGCGCTTCGATCTGCTTGCGATCGAACACCTCGACCTTGAATTTGTGGCGCTTGCCCAATGCCTGCGCGGCTTCGGCCAAGTGCGTGGGCGTGCAAATATTGCCCGGACGATTGCCAAGCGTCTTCGTGAGATC
>DASTRU010000275.1:0-6470 GCA_035761045.1 Burkholderiaceae bacterium
TATCGCGATCGTGATGTTCGACCGCGTGATCATGCGTTTAGCCGCGCAAGAAAACGAAGCCGAACGCCGTTACGCGGCTGGCGTGCTCGACTTCCTCGGCAACGTTTCCACGGTCCTAAGTCTTCGCTTGCAACAAGCATCGCGCACGATGATCGGCAAACGTTTAGCCGCCGTGTTCGTGCCCTTGCGCAAGAACATTCTCGTCACCGAAGCCAAATGGTGCGCGGTCGATTTAATGTCCATCGGCCTGACCTGGAGCTTGGTGATTGCCTACGCCTGGCATGCGCAGTCCACGGGCAGCGTGTTGCTCTTGGGTGGCGTGTTCATGGTGTACCAATACGCGCAACAAGCCGGTGGCGTGATCGGCGCGATGTGCGCGCACTTTCAAAACTTCTCGCGTATTCGTACCGACGTGGCCAGCGCCAAGCCGATTTGGGAAGCCGCGCCGCGCGCGATCGGTGGCGGCGATGCGTCGAAGGATTGGCGCGAGATCGGTATTCGTGGTCTTGAATTCACCTATGCGCGCGCCGATGGCGAGCGTGGTGGCATCGAAGAAGCCACGCTCACCATCAAGCGTGGCGAACGTATCGCCTTGGTTGGCCCAAGCGGTGGCGGCAAGAGCACGCTCATGCGTTTGATCGCGGGCTTGTACGAGCCGCAACGCGGTGTGTACTCGGTCGATGGCATCGCGCATGTGGACTTGCGTCACTTAGGCGGCATCGCCACGCTCATCCCGCAAGAAGCGGAAGTGTTCGAGGCCACCGTGCGCGACAACATCACCTTTGGCATGCCGCACGACACCGACGTGATTCGTGCCGCCGCGCGCATTAGTTGTTTCGATGCGGTGGTCGACGCCATGCCGCAAGGCTTGGAGACACCGTTGTCCGAACGCGGCTTCAACCTCTCCGGCGGACAACGTCAACGTCTATCGCTAGCGCGTGGATTGTTGGCCGCGCGCGATAGCTCGCTCGTGTTGCTTGACGAACCGACGAGCGCGCTCGACCAACTCACCGAAGCCCGCGTCTTCACCCGCTTGCGCGAATTGCAGGAGACGACGGTCATCGCCTCGGTCCACCGCATGAGCTTGTTGCAACACTTCGACCGCGTGGTGCTGATGGCCGCCGGCCGCGTGGTGGACGTGGGCACGGTGGAAGAACTTATGCAACGCCAAGCCTTGTTTCGCGACATGTTGCTGGGCGCGGAGGCGCAAGAAGGTGGCACGCCAGGGCCTCGACCGTTGGCGGCGTAAAACTTAGTTTTTTTAGCGGCACTCCCGCGCGACCTAAGTGTCATTCCTTAGGCCGCGCGTTTTTTTTCCAGCGCTTCATCGGCGTCTTCCAACGCGCGCGCTTGCGGCACCGACATCTCGGCGCGTTCTTCAAGCGGCTCCAACACGCCTTGCATGACTTCGCGGAAGTAACGGTCCAGTCCCGCATCGAGCGTGGGCATGATCAACGCACGCTCGCTGCTTAAGGCCGAATACGCGGGGCGACGCGCCACTTGGCCTAAGGTTGCACCGCTTACGCCTTCGACTAAGTCAACATTCAACTTCGCGCGCCGCGCGGCCAAGCGCGCTAGCTCCGCCCAACTCACCGCGCCTTGATTCACGAGATGCCAACACCCGCCGTCGGCATCAATTAGCAAATCAATACTCGCGGTGACGAGGTCGGGCACGTAGGTGGGCGACACCACTTGATCGTCGGCCGCATGCCATGCATGACCGCGCCGCAATCGTTCGAGCGAGGCGGTCACGAAGTTATGGCGATCCCATGGGCCGAAGAAGGCGGCCGTGCGTATCACGAGCGCATCGGGCATCGCTTCGAGCACGCGTTGCTCGGCGGCATGTTTGCTCGCGCCATAAGCGTTGAGCGGTCGAGGCGTATCGCTTTCCACATACGGCCGCTGTTGCTCGCCATCAAACACTAAGTCGGTGGAAAACGTTAGGAGTTGCACCTTGCGCGTGGCGCACGCTTGCGCGAGCAACGCCGGACCCTCGGCGTTCTCGCGCCAATGACGCGGGTCGTGCTCGGCATCGTCCACGCGCACGAACCCGGCGGTGTTGATCACCGCCCACGGGCGCCAACGCTTTAATGCTGCGTCGATCGATGCGGGCAGCGCGATGTCGAGTTCATCGCGACTAAGTAATCGATACGGTAATCCGCGCAACGCGCACAACCTTGCGCATGCGCGGCCTAGCGTGCCTGTCGCGCCGATGATCAATACCGGGCGACCCTTGACGGTTCGCCCATACACCCGGCCATGCGCGGGATGATGCAAACGGTCGTGGCGTCGCCACCAGCCGCATCCAGTCAACACCGGATGATTAGGCTTCTCGCCACGAGCGAGTTGCCGCGCGAGCGTGGCGAGCGCCGTCTCGCGCGGCGTGGCGCGCGCGATTTCGTGCGACGGTTGTTGACGTCGTCGCACGGAATGTTCAAACGCCTCGGCCGAAGTGGTGGACGCATCGGGCCCTCGTACATCCCATACGCCCGACTCGTAATGCCCGGGCCGCGTGAGTAAACAATTCCAGCTATGCGCGCCAAAGGCCGACCATACGGTCACCGCGCGCACGTCGGCGCCCTCCTTGGCCACGCGTTCGGCCGCGCGCCACGCTTCGAGCAACCAACGCATTTGCTCCTCGCGCGTGCAACCTAAATGCGCTTCGGTAATCGCGACCGGTCGTTGATATCGCTGCCACGCCTCGCGCAACCGCGCTTCGAAGCCGCCAATGCTGCGTCCCATCACGCGGACTTTTTCAATATCGGCATACGCATGTTGGCCGTTGCCGCCATGCAATTCCTTTGAATAACGATCGAGCCGATGATCGAGAAAACGTTCGCTCGTCGCATAGGTGTTGATGCCGACGATATCGGGCGGACAAGGCTCGTCGACGAAGGCTTGCAGTTCGGCTTGCGTGATGCCCGAGGCGCGTAGATGTTTGCGCAGCGGATGATGATCGTCGACGAGTCCGCACAGCGCGTCGTATCCAAGCCAACGACGCGCGTTTTCAAAATCGGCTTGATAACGCAACGGTGGCGTGCTTTCGACATGGCCTAAGTCGTCGGTTTGCACCAATTGCGCATGCGGGATGATGTCGCGCACGGCGCGCATGGCCAGTACCGTCGCGCGTAACTCGTTCATCAGCACGCGCAAGAAGGCGCGCTCGTCGTTGCCATGCGGATGCCAGATGCCGTAAAGGCCGGCGAATCGCGCGGTCGTCAACGGTTCGTTAATCGGCGTCCATGCATCGATCCACGGATAACGTTCCGCGACCGCGCGCGCGTAGCGCGCAAGCTTTTCGGGAAACCGTGGGTCGAGCAAGCTCGTGTCGGATGGGCCGCTACCGTGATGCACGAGCCCCGCGATCGGCTTTAAACCGCATTCGCGCAAACGCTTAAGGCGCGAGTCGGTCCATCGCCAATCAAACGCCTCGCCACCATGAGGCGCGGCGCGTTCCCACAACACCGGAAAGCGCACGCGCTCGGCGCCCAACGACGCGAGCCGATCGATATCGTCCAAACGATGCGCGAATCCAGTGGCTTCCAGTTGATCGAAATAACGATCGCCCACGCGGTTGACGGTTGGCTCCGGACCAATCCATAACGCAATGGGCGAGCGCGAGGGTTGCGCATGCACGATCGCCGTCCTTTGCGTGAATGACTTAGTCGCTCAACGTGGCGCTGGTCAGCACGCCGCGCGCGATCGCCGTTTCCTTAGTCTCGTGGCGCACGCGCAGCTTTTTGAACTTCGCCAATGCCTGCGCGACGACCTGGTCCATGTTGTAGTACTTATACGTTGCGAGTCGGCCCACGAAGCTCACGTGCGACAGCGCGTCGGCCTCGGCTTCATAACGTTTGTATAACGCCGCGTTCTCGGGCCGTGGCACGGGGTAATACGGGTCGCCTTCCGCGCGTGGGTATTCGTAAACCAGCGAAGAATGCGGATGTTGCTGACCCGTCAAGTGCTTGAACTCGGTCACGCGGGTGTAGGCGTATTCGTTGGGATGATTGATGGTGCCCACCGTTTGCACGCGCTCGTGTGGCACGGTTACATGATCGAACTCCAAGCTGCGATAGGGCAGCCGGCCAAACCGGCAATCAAAGAACGAATCGATCGGCCCGGTGTAAATCATGTAGCGCCATGGCACCGTGCGAATCACTTCGCGGTAATCGGTGTTGAGCATCAACTTGATGTTGGGATGCGCGAGCATCGCCTCGAACATGCGCGTATAGCCTTGCGCGGGCATGGCTTGGTACACATCGGTGAAGTAGCGGTCGTCGCGATTCGTGCGCGTCGGCACGCGCGCCGTCACGCTCGCATCCAATTCCGATGGGTCAAGCCCCCATTGCTTGCGCGTATAGCCGCGAAACAGCTTGTTGTATAAGTCGCGCCCCACTTTGCCGACCACCACGTCTTCCGACGTAAGCACGCGGTCTTTTTTCTCGGCCACCGATGCGAAGAATCCATCGAGTTCCATCGCGCTTAGGTTTAGACCGTAAAGCTTATTGACCGTGTCGAGATTGATTGGGATGGGCACCAACTGTCCATCCACGCTCGCCAACACGCGATGCTGATACGGCCGCCAACGCGTAAAGCGCGAGAGGTAATCGAACACCTCGGTGGAATTCGTATGGAAGATATGCGGGCCGTATGGATGCACGAGCAACCCATCGTCGTCGAAGCGGTCGTAGGCGTTACCGCCCACGTGCGAACGCTTTTCCACCACCAGCACGCGAAGATTTAAACCGCGCGCCAATCGCTCGGCTAAAACACTGCCCGCGAATCCGGCGCCAACGATTAAATAATCGAACGCACCGGGCAATCGACTTGGGGTGGGTAACGAATCTGCGATAGAAGTGGAGCCATCAGCCATGGACGACTCCTAAGTTAAAGACGCGCAGTTCGCGAACCGCGACACGTTGTGGCGGATTATTCATGACATCTCCTTGTGGCCTTCCTAGGAGATGTAGCAAGTTCGGGTCCGCCCTATTTCTCAGTCTAGTTTTTAGGTCTTTCGCGCTTAGCCCGAAAATCCCGCCGCGCTGACCGAGCCGGCGGTTTCCGGTGGCGCGTGCATATTGGTTTTTTGCAATTCCTCATCTAGCGCTTCGAGAAATAAGCGTGCGGTTTGTTCGCTGCTTTGCGGATTTTGACCAGTGACCAAGCGGCTATCGCGAACGGCGTAGGGCGTGAAGTCAGGGCCGTTTTCAAAATGCGCGCCCAGTTCGCGCAAGCGCGATTCCAACGCGAAGGGCACGGTGTCCATCAGACCCGACGCGCGTTCCTCGCTGTCGGTGAACGCATTCACGCATAAGCCTTCCACCAACGCGCTGCCGTCCTCCTTCGTCGCGCCGATAAGACCCGCCGGACCATGGCATACCGCGCCCACGACCCGCCCCATGGCCCAGGCCTGATTCACGATCGCGACGACGTCGGGGTTGTCGGGCAAGTCCCACATCGCGCCGTGACCACCGGGGAAAAAAATGCCGTCGAAATCCGCTGCGTTCAGTTCACTCAGCCGCCTGGTGTCGCGCAACTGATGATTGGCATCGGGATCGGTCAAGAATTGATCGATTTCCGGTGAATTCTGTCCAACCGTTTTGATGGAGTTGGGATCGATTGGCGCGGGCCCGCCTTGAGGCGATGCTATCGTGACCTCCATGCCCGTGCGCGTGAAGGCAAGGTAAGGAATCACGAGTTCTTCCAGCCACAAGCCGGTGGGTTTACCGCTATCGCCCATGCGGGCGTTGGACGTGACGATGATCAAGATTTTGCGAGACATGATGGCCCCTCCAAAAAAACATGCGAACGAGACGACACCTGACGGTGTATTAAATAAAGCAAACCGCATTACGCGTGCCATGGTTTAGGCGCGATTTGCGTAAATCGGCGTTGCGCGAGGCGAGTGAAGCGAGACAATGACGATTACGTTGGATGTGTCGAACACGACAGACTTAGGAGTATCGACATGGCGGCACCCATTCCTGCAAACGAGCACGAGCGCATCGAGGCGCTGCGGCAATACCGCTTGCTCGATACCGAACCGGAACGCGCGTTCGATGACATCACCGCGCTCGCGTCCTACATTTGCGAAGTACCGATAGCCGTTATGGTGTTGCTCGATAGCGAACGCCAATGGTTTAAGTCCAAGGTCGGCATCGACGGCAGCGAAACGCCCCGCGAACACGCGTTTTGCGCCCATGCCATCTTAGGCGACGGTACCTTCGTCGTCGAAGACGCGACCAAGGACCCTCGCTTCGCGACCAACCCCGCCGTCGTTTCGGCACCCGACATTCGTTTTTACGCGGGCGCGCCGCTCATTAATCCCGATGGCTTGGCCTTGGGCACCTTATGCGTCGTTGATCGCAAGCCCCGCCGTTTGCGTCCCGAGCAAATCAGCGCCTTGGAGGCCTTGGCGCGTCAGGTGGTGGGGCAGATGGAGTTGCGCAAGGCCGCGCACGCGTTGGCGT
>DASTRU010000276.1:0-11011 GCA_035761045.1 Burkholderiaceae bacterium
GTGCCATTCGCCGATGCCTTTGCCGCGTCTTTACCCGCCGCTCGCACTTCGCTTGCCTGGACGGCACGATGAACCGCGACGCAACGCCATCGCGGTTCGCTTGGGGCAACGGCGACCTTGCGCTTCGATACGCTGGACAGCTTGTACGCAGCGGCCGAACGCAGCGCGACGGGCAGCGTTTGCAGTGCGGTTTCGCCTAATCCCCGTTGGTAATACCCGGCGGCGAAACTAACGAACGCGCACCAATGCGCATCGAACGCTGGCAATTCATCTAGTACGGCGATGATGGGCTTGATGCGCTCGGCGGGAAGCGCTGAAGGGCCCGTACCCCACACCACGCCAATCGCCTTACCACGCCCCCAGGGCACCAACACGCGTTGGCCAGCTAAGTCTTCCGGATGCACGCCCTCTGGAATCGCGTAATCAAAGCAGGCGGATGTGGGCAGATCGAGCACGACGTGCGCTCGAATATCCGGACAATCAAGCGAGTCAGACACGGAAAACCGTTCTTAATGGGCGGTAGCAGAAAATGCGATGTTTGGCGAACAAGCTTCAGGGTTGTTGAATTTTTGCCGGTAAGTGCTTGGATTTCTTGAAATATTCTTCTCCACACAAAACCTGTGGATAACTTTGTGGGCAATCCTTTTAATACCAAGTGAATAACAAGAAGAATCAAGGGCTTGGACAAATCGCCCAGAATTTCGGCAATTTAAACTCTTTTGAAATCAATAAGTTACGAGGCGAGTGACAAAATATTTTCTTGTCAATGTCAGTTTTAGGTAGGGGGTTTGGTTTTGTGCATAAGTCAAGCGGAAAAACCAAAATCCCCGAGAAATGCTTAACACCGGGCGTTGTTTGAGTAAAACCGGCGCGAGTACTGGTGGACTGAGTCGACCAAGGCGGTGACTGCCTCGGGCGGCGTGTATTGCGAAATCCCATGACCTAGGTTGAACACATGACCAGTCCCGGGCTGATGCACGCCAAAACTTTCAAGCGACTTCGCGACCTCCGCGCGGATTTGCGCTTCGCTTGCAAACAGTACGTTGGGGTCCAGATTGCCCTGGATCGCGCACCGATCACCGATACGCGCGCGCGCTTGCCCGAGATCGACTGTCCAATCGACTCCTACCGCGCTGCATCCGGTAGCGGCGATTCGCTCAAGCCATAAACCTCCACCCTTGGTGAAGACGATCGAAGGCACGCGGCGACCTTGCGATTCCAAGGTAAGCCGACGTACCACGCGGTCGATATAAGCCAGCGAGAATTTGGCGTAGGCCTGGTCGGCGAGAATGCCGCCCCAGGTGTCGAAGATCATCACGGCTTGCGCGCCAGCATCGATTTGCGCGTTCAAATACTCGGCTACCGCGTCGGCGTTGACGGCCAAGATTTTGTGCAGCAGGTCCGGCCGCGCGTACAACATGGTTTTGATGCGCCGGAAGTCGTCCGAGCCGCCGCCTTCAACCATGTAGCACGCCAACGTGAAGGGGCTGCCGGAAAATCCGATTAACGGCACCGCGCGTTCGCCGCGTTGGTCAAGCGCGCGTCGAATCGTGCGAACGGCGTCGTATACGTAACGAAGCGATTCGGGCTCGGGAACGCGCAAGGCGGCAACCGCCGCTTCGTCGCGCACGGGGCGTTCGAAGCGCGGACCTTCGCCGTCGGCGAAAAACAAGCCGAGGCCCATGGCGTCGGGCACGGTCAAAATGTCGGAAAACAAAATCGCCGCATCGAGCGCGTAGCGATCCAGCGGTTGCATCGTGACTTCGCACGCAAGGTCGGGCGATTTCGCGAGCGCGAGAAACGATCCCGCGCGTTTGCGCGTGGCGACGTATTCCGGCAGATAACGGCCGGCTTGGCGCATGAGCCAGACTGGCGTGTAGTCGACGGGTTCGCGCATCAGCGCGCGCAAGAAAGTGTCGTTCACGGCGAGTGCTATTCCGTCAGTTGCGGCGGCGCGAGGGTACGCAGGTGAAAACGTCCGTCGCTGTTGTACAGCCAAGTTTCGGTAAACCCGTGTCGCGCTAGTTCAGCCGCGACCGATTGCGGCGGTGCCGGCAATGGCGAGGCACGTTTGATGGTCTCGATCGCGTGCGCCGCCAGTGTGCGGTCCGGCGCGCGCAATATCTCGGCCGTGGTTTGGCCGCCGCTTTGCACTTTTATCTTGACGACAATCACCGCGCGCAAAAGCGCTTGCGGCTGCGCCAGCATCATGCGCTCTCGATTGGCTTCGAGAATGTGTTCCGCGGCCGCTCGTTTGTACGCCTCCATCGGCGTGCGAGCGACGACGTGCTTGCCCTCGTCTCTTAAGGAAGCCGTTTTGTTAGTCGCGTTATCCGCCGACTGAGCGGGCGGCGCGGCGCTCGGCGCTTCAACAACTGGCGGACGCTCGGTCGGCGCGCAACCGGTCATGACAAGCGCGACGAGCGTCATCGTCGAAACAAAACGGGCAGCCGAAGCTGCCCGCGTGTCTTCGTGCTTGCGTTTAAAAGGGCAGCTCAAGCGCCACCCTTCTTGCGCAGCCGTTGAATCGCGGCCAATTGCGCGATGGCGGTGGCCAGTTCGGCCTGCGCACGGGCGTAATCGAGCTGGCTGTCTTTATTGGCGAGCGCTTCTTCGGCCAAACGCTTTGCCTCGTTGGCTTTTGCTTCGTCGAGGTCGTGGCCGCGGATCGCGGTATCGGCGAGCACGGTCACGACATCGGGTTGCACTTCGAGAATGCCGCCAGCGACGAACACGAACTCTTCGTCGCCGTTATCGGCGCGCTCGATACGCACCGCGCCGGGACGAATACGGGTGATCAACGGCGTGTGCTTGGGCAGGATGCCCAGCTCGCCGTTTTCGCCCGGCAGTGCGACGAACTTCGCTTCGCCCGAAAAGATTTGCTCTTCGGCGGAAACGACGTCGACGTGGATGGTGGCCATGATGATTCCTCTGAAGGCTTCGATGCGCAGCGATTATTGAAGGGTCTTGGCCTTCTCGAACACTTCGTCGATCGTACCCACCATGTAGAACGCTTGCTCGGGCAAATGATCGCATTCGCCGTTGACGATCATCTTGAAGCCGCGAATCGTTTCCTTAAGCGGAACGATCTTGCCCGGCGAACCGGTGAACACTTCGGCGACGTTGAACGGCTGCGACAAGAAGCGCTGAATTTTGCGAGCACGCGACACCGCGAGTTTGTCTTCCGGCGAGAGTTCATCCATGCCCAGAATCGCGATGATGTCGCGCAATTCCTTGTAACGCTGCAAGGTGGCCTGCACCGAACGCGCGACGCTGTAATGCTCTTCGCCGATCACGTTCGGATCGAGCTGACGCGAGGTCGAGTCAAGCGGATCCACCGCGGGATAAATACCGAGCGCCGCGATGTCGCGCGATAGAACGACGGTTGCATCCAAGTGGCCGAAGGTGGTGGCGGGCGACGGATCGGTCAAGTCATCGGCGGGCACGTACACGGCTTGGATCGACGTGATCGAGCCGGTTTTGGTCGACGTGATGCGCTCTTGCAGCTTGCCCATTTCTTCGGCGAGCGTCGGTTGATATCCGACCGCCGAAGGCATCCGGCCAAGCAACGCCGACACTTCGGTACCAGCCAGGGTGTAACGGTAAATATTGTCGATGAACAACAAAATGTCGCGGCCTTCGTCGCGGAAACGCTCGGCCATCGTCAGACCCGTCAAGGCCACGCGTAGACGGTTGCCCGGCGGTTCGTTCATCTGGCCAAACACCATCGCGACCTTGTCGAGAACCTTCGACTCGTCCATCTCGTGATAGAAGTCGTTGCCTTCGCGAGTACGCTCGCCAACGCCCGCGAACACGGAATAACCGCCGTAGCTCTTCGCGATGTTGTTGATGAGTTCCATCATGTTCACGGTCTTGCCAACACCGGCGCCGCCGAACAAACCGATCTTGCCGCCCTTGGCGAACGGGCAGATCAAGTCGATCACCTTGATGCCGGTGGGCAGCAGTTCAACCGATGGGCTGAGCTCGTCGAACTTAGGCGCGGGTTGGTGAATCGCGCGGCGCTCTTCGGTCGCGATCGGGCCGGCTTCGTCAATCGGACGACCGAGCACGTCCATGATGCGGCCGAGCGTCGCGGTACCAACTGGCACCGAGATCGGAGCACCCGTGCTCTTCACAGCCATTCCACGGCGCAAACCGTCGGACGAACCGAGCGCGATTGTGCGCACCACGCCGTCGCCAAGCTGTTGCTGCACTTCGAAGGTCAAACCCTTCTCGGCGAACTTCGACGATTCATCGGTTAATTGCAGGGCTTCGTAAACACGAGGCATGGATTCGCGCGGGAACTGAATGTCCACCACCGGCCCGATGCACTGGACGATCTTGCCCTCCTGGGCTTGCGTCATCACGGCACTCATCGTCTTTCCTTTCGTAGCTTTAATCTCGTCATTGCCGCGCGGTTGGTTAACGGGTCGCGCTGGCGTTCAATTAGTTCGATATCAGCTGATCGCCGCGGCGCCGCCGACGATTTCGCTCAATTCCTTGGTAATCGCCGCTTGACGCGCTTTGTTGTACGTCAATTGCAACTCGTCGATCACCGATTTCGCGTTATCGGACGCCGCCTTCATCGCGACCATGCGAGCACTTTGCTCGGACGCCATGTTCTCGGCCACCGCTTGATAGACCAACGCTTCGATATAGCGCACCAGCAATTCGTCGACGACGGTTTGCGCATCCGGCTCGTACAAGTAATCCCACGAATGCGCGGCGCGCTCGGCCGTGGTTTGCTCGAGGCGATCGGCGGTGAGCGGCAACAATTGCTCGACGACCGGCTCTTGACGCATCGAGTTGACGAAGCGCGTGTAGCACAGATAAACCGCGTCGATCTCGCCGGCCTCGTACGCGTCGAGCTGCACCTTGACCGGACCAATCAATTTCTCGAGATGCGGCTGGTCGCCGAGTTGCACCAACTGCGAAACCACCTTTGCGCCCGCGCGGGTGAAAAAGCCTAAGCCCTTATTTCCCACCGCCGTGACTTGTACCTTCGCGCTGGCTTTCTCGAGCTCGCGCACCTTGTTCAACGCCACGCGCAGCACGTTGGTGTTCATGCCGCCGCAAAGCCCTTTGTCGGTCGTGATGACGATGACGCCCGCGGCTTTCACCGCATCGCGCTTCACGATGAACGGATGTTTGTACTCGGGATTGGCGGCGCCCATATGCGCGGCAATATTGCGCACTTTGTCCGCGTACGGACGCGCTTGGCGCATGCGTTCTTGCGCCTTGCGCATCTTCGACGCGGCGACCATCTCCATCGCCTTCGTGATCTTGCGCGTGTTTTGCACGCTCTTGATCTTGGTGCGGATCTCTTTGGAGCCCGGCATGGTTAAGTCCTAAACGACAACTGCACGAATAAGAATGGGACGATTTTTGGGGAAGACTTAGAAACCGGTCTTCTTGAAGTCTTTGATGGCGGCATGCAGCGCGACCTCATCGTCCTTCGACAAGTCCTTCGTTTGCTCGATGCGATCCACCAAGCTCGCGTACTTCGTCTTCATGAATTCGCGCATCGCCTTCTCGGCGTCCAGCGCTTTCTTCACTTCGACGTCGTCGTAATAGCCGTTGTTGACCGCGAACAATACGAGCGCCATTTCCCACACTTGCAGCGGTTGATACTGCGGCTGCTTCATGAGTTCGGTGACCAAGCGACCGCGCTCAAGCTGTTTACGCGTCGCGTCGTCGAGGTCGGACGCGAACTGCGCGAACGCCGCCAACTCGCGGTACTGGGCAAGCGCCAAACGCACGCCGCCGCCAAGCTTCTTGATGACCTTGGTCTGTGCGGCGCCACCGACGCGCGACACCGAGATACCGGCGTTGATCGCGGGACGAATACCGGCGTTGAATAAGTCGGTTTCCAAGAAGATCTGGCCGTCGGTAATCGAGATCACGTTCGTCGGAACGAAGGCCGACACGTCGCCGGCTTGCGTTTCGATGATCGGCAGTGCCGTCAACGAACCCGTCTTGCCCTTGACCGCGCCGTTGGTGAACTTCTCGACGTATTCCTCGTTGACGCGCGCGGCGCGCTCGAGCAAGCGGCTGTGCAGATAGAACACGTCGCCCGGATACGCTTCGCGGCCCGGCGGGCGACGCAGCAACAACGAGATTTGACGATAGGCCCACGCTTGCTTGGTCAAATCGTCATAGATGATGAGCGCGTCTTGGCCGCGATCGCGGAAATATTCGCCCATGGTGCAGCCCGAGTAGGCCGCGATGTATTGGAGCGCCGCCGATTCCGAGGCGCTAGCAGCCACCACGATGGTGTAGGCCATCGCGCCGCTTTCCTCGAGCTTGCGCACGACGTTGGCGATGGTCGAAGCCTTCTGGCCAATCGCCACGTAGATACAAATTAAGTCTTTGCCTTTTTGGTTGATGATCGTGTCGACGGCCACGGCGGTCTTGCCGGTTTGGCGGTCGCCGATGATCAACTCGCGCTGGCCACGACCCACCGGCACCATCGCGTCGATCGACTTCAACCCGGTTTGCACCGGCTGCGACACCGATTTACGCGCGATGACGCCCGGCGCCACCTTCTCGATGATGTCGGTCATCTTCGCGTTGATCGGGCCTTTGCCGTCGATCGGTTGACCGAGCGAGTTCACGACGCGGCCGATCAATTCGGGACCGACCGGTACTTCGAGAATGCGATTGGTCGTCTTGACCGTATCGCCTTCCTTGATGTGCTCGTAATCGCCGAGCACGACCGCGCCAACCGAATCGCGCTCGAGGTTCAGCGCGAGACCGAACGTGTTGTTCGGAAACTCGAGCATTTCGCCTTGCATGACGTCGGACAGACCGTGCACACGGCAAATACCGTCGGTCACCGAAACCACGGTGCCTTGATTACGGATTTCCGTCGAGGCGCCCAGGCCTTGAATGCGGCTCTTGATCAGCTCGCTAATTTCGGATGGGTTGAGTTGCATCTTGCTTCTCCGTGTCTTTGTATCCTGGGGCCGCGGCGCCTGACGCGCTTAGGCGGTGAGCGCTGCGCGCATTTGTTCGAGGCGCGCGCGCACGGTGGTGTCGAGTACTTCGTCGCCGACCGTCACGCGAACACCCCCAAGCAACGAGGCATCGACGGTGACTTTCGCGCGCAGACGAACGCCAAACTTCTTTTCGAGCGCGCTAACGAGATCGCCAACTTGCGCGTCGCTCATCGGAAACGCGCTCGCGATATCCGCGTCGGCGATGCCCTCGTGCAGATTTTTTAAATGCCGAAATTGACGAGCGATCTCCGGCAGCAACGCAAGCCGGCTGTTCGACACCAGAGTGCGCACAAAATTCTGTGCCTCGGGCGGCAGCTCCATGCTAAGCACGCCGGTGAACAACCCGTAGATCTGCGTGTCGTCGAGCTTGGGATCCGCAATCGCCGCTTGCATTTGCGCATCATCCGCGACGAGCGCTAAGTTCGAGACGACTTGCGTCCACGCTCCGAGATCGCCTTTCTTGGCGACTTGAAACAGCGCTTCGGCGTAGGGCCGCGCAACGGTCGAGAGTTCAGCCATGATCGTTCCGATTAAAGCTGTGCTTTGAGTTGACCGAGCAGGTCGGCGTGTTTGGCCGCATCGATCTCGCGTTTGAGGATCGACTCCGCGCCAGCCACCGCGAGCGCGGCTACCTGGTCGCGTAAAGCGGCACGCGCGCGCTGCGCTTCTTGCTCGATCTCGGCTTTGGCACCGGCCAACAAACGATCGCCTTCCGCCTTGGCCTGCGCCTTGGCTTCGTCGATCAGTTTTTGCGCGCGCTTTTCGGTTTGCGCCACGATATCCGCCGCGCGTTGACGCGCTTCCGCGTCGAGCTTCGCAATGCGTTTTTCGGCTTCCTTCAAGCTTTGACTGCCTTTATCGGCGGCGGCCAAGCCTTCGGCGATCTTGCGCTGACGATCTTCGATCGCGCGTATCAACGGCGGCCAAATGAAAGTCATGGTGATCCAGCCGAGGATGAACAACACCGCGGTCTGGAAAAACAATGTGAGATTGACGCTCATGGCGTATCAGTCTTTACGTGGTTCGAGCCAAGCACGGGCGCGTATTGGCCCGTGCACGATGCATTACGCGGTAACGGATTCGCGCCTTGATGCGTTAGACGCATGAGCGCGAATCGCGAAACCCACTTAGGCGCCGAACGGATTGGCGAACGCGAACAGCAGAGCAACGGCCACGCCGATCAGGAACGCGGCGTCGATCAGACCGGCGAGCAGGAACATCTTGGTTTGCAGCGTGTTCATGAGTTCGGGTTGACGGGCAGCCGACTCGAGATACTTGCCGCCCATGATGGCGATACCGATGGCGGCGCCTAGCGCGCCGAGACCGATGATGAGACCGCAAGCGAGGGCGACGAAAGCGACGTTGGTCATGATGACTCCTGGTGGTAGATACGAGAAATGAAAAAAGAAAACGAAACTGGTTTGATCAATGGCCTTCGTGCGCCTGACCGAGATACACGAGCGTCAGCATCATGAAGATGAAGGCTTGCAGCAGGATCACGAGGATATGGAACACCGCCCAAATGGTTCCGGCGATCAGGTGACCGATACCGAGCATCACGCCGCCAAAACTTAGGGCCGCATAACCGCCGAGCATGGCGATCAGGAAGAAGATCAATTCGCCCGCGTACATGTTGCCAAACAGCCGCATACCGAGCGAGACAGCCTTCGCGAGAAACTCGATGACGTTCAGCAGGAAATTAGGAATCCACAACAGCGGATTCGCGCCAAACGGTGCGGTGAACAGCTCATGCACGAAACCGCCAACGCCTTTGATCTTGAAGCTATAAAACAGCATCAACAGCAACACGCCGAAGCTCATGCCGAGCGTACCGTTAAGGTCGGCCGTAGGCAGCGGACGCAAATAGACGTGATGCGGATCCGCGCCGAAGAGATGCACGCCAATGAGTTCCGCGATCTTGGGGAAAAGATCAACGGGAATTAAGTCCACTGTGTTCATCAATACGATCCATACGAAGATCGTGATCGCCAGCGGCGCGATGAAGGCGCGGTTGCCGTGAATGATGGACTTTGATTGTTCCTCGACGAGCTCGACAATCATCTCGACGAAGGTTTGAAATTTGCCCGGAACGCCGGAGGTTGCTTTCACGGCCGCCTTACGCAAAAACAAAAGCGCCAGCACGCCGCAAAGTATCGAGAACAACAAGGTGTCGATGTTAATGACGGAAAAATCGACGATGAACCCTTGCTTGGCGGGAGCTTGCCAATGCTGAAGGTGGTGGACGATGTATTCGGAGGGAGTGGGCGCGTGGTGCGCGGCAGTTTCGGCGGCCATCTTGTTTGCCTTGCTCAGTCTCTAAGTCTTGCGTGCAACCAAGCCCTGCCAAAGCAGGACCCACAGGTAACTCTTCAACACCATCACGATCGAGCCGATAAACCAGGGCCACGACAGCGACGGCATCCCCCAGGCCGCGATCACCAACAGCGCGCACGTCGAGGCGAGCTTGAGTAGCTCGCCGATCAGCACATCCGCTGGCTTTACCCGACCTGTTTTTCGCATGCGCATAACAAGCCGCAAGGCGAACAATCCATTAGGAATCGCACACGCCGCCCCACCCGCTGCCGCAGACCACGCGGCGTGCGCGCCCCATCCAACCAGTGCGACACAGACAATCGCGATCGTGACCGCGAATTGCGCTGCGACAAGACGCACCGCTAAGGTAGGTGACGAGTGGGAGCTCCGCATCGCTTGCAACGCCTAGGGTTGTGCACCGAAGACGAGGAATAGTCGGCACGCATGGGTTGGGTGTTAGCCGCAACCCGCCGCGCGTTACCGTCAATGCGGGCGGCGATTCGCAAAACCGCGGGATTCTACGTTTTAGGGCTAACCCTAGTCAAACCAGCAGGACGGTCGCGTTAAGCGCGTCGCGTTGGAAAACCCGCGCGTTCGAGCGACATTACGATTTCATCGATGTGCGCCGCGCTTCGTGTACGGACGACAAACTCCACTTCCACCGATTGCATGGGCAAGGCGGAGAACGTGCGTTGATGATGAATCTCATCGATGTTCGCGCCCAGTTGTCCTAAGCGAGTCGCGACCTCCGCGAGTCCGCCCGGCGCATCGCGAAGCGCGACGACGATGCGAGCGAGACGACCCGAACGCGCCATGCCGCGCTCGATGATGGCGGCAAGTACTAAGGGATCGATATTGCCGCCGCATAGTACGAGTCCAACTCGCTTACCCGCGAAACGCTCGCGGTGACATAGAAGCGCCGCAAGCCCGGCCGCCGCGGCGCCTTCAACCACGGTCTTTTCGATTTCGAGCAACATCACGATGGCTTGTTCGAGATCGCCTTCATCCACCAACACAATGTCGCGCACGAATTGACGCACCACGCCTTGCGCGATGAGACCGGGTGCTTGAACGGCGATGCCGTCCGCGATCGTGCTCGCGCCGTAATGCGCGGTGGTGCGATGAATCGCGGCCCACATCGACGGAAACCGCTTGGTTTGCACGCCTACGATTTCAATGTCGGGTTTGATGGCATGAGCGGCGATCGCGATTCCACTAATGAGCCCACCGCCACCTATTGGGATGACGAGCGTGTCCAAGCTCGGTTCCGCTTCGAGCATTTCGAGTCCGATGGTGCCCTGCCCCGCGATGACTAAGTCATCGTCATAGGGGTGCACGTACACCAGACCACGCTCGGATGCGAGACGATCGGCCACCGTCTTGGCTTCGTCGAAATTACGGCCTTCCAACACGACCGTTGCGCCGAACGCGCGCGTGCGCTCGACCTTAGTGGTAGATGCGTGCATGGGCATCACGATCGTCGCTGGTATACCAAGGCGTTGCGCGTGATAGGCAACGCCTTGAGCGTGATTGCCCGCCGATGCCGCGATCACACCGCACTTACGTTCATGTAAGGTCAGCGCGTTAAGTTTGTTGAAGGCGCCGCGCTCCTTAAAGGCCGCCGTGAATTGAAGGTTTTCAAACTTGAGCCAGACATCGCACCCGGTGATGTTGGACAAGGTGCGCGAATGCAAGCAAGG
>DASTRU010000277.1:0-7854 GCA_035761045.1 Burkholderiaceae bacterium
AGTGCGGTGCTGGCGTGTTGAACACTAGCCTTCGCTTCTACATAAGCAACGGTTTTCTGGGCCATTTCATGCTCAGCCTTCGCGATCCGTACCTGATGCTCCGCCTCACCCTTTTCCGCAAACAACCGCTTCTCCTCAGCACTCACATGCCCATGCTTTCCCCCTAAGCCACGCAACTCCTGCCGATCCAGCACGATCCGCTTATCTTTTTCCGCGAGATAACCCACATCCAACGCCAGTCCTGTTCGATGCGCGATCGATCCATACATCGGCCGCCACGCGGACGACATCATCAACTCACTCACCCCGGCTGCTTTGGCTGCGATCAGCAACGACGCATAACCCGCTGGATGCACGCGCGTTAGTCCATCACGCAGCAAGTCGTAATTCGTGATGTTGTTCTTCGGGTTGTCCGAATCCTTGAACTGCATCGAAATGCGCTCGCCCGATTTGAATTCAACGACCAATTCGGGCTTGCTCAACACCGCGTAAATACTCGCGACGGCGTCCGCGATTTCCGCTGGCGTGTCCGATGACATGAGCGCCTTCGCCTCGGCCACTGTGTAGCGGTGCGAAGCTTTCATCCAAATGTCGCCGGTCAAAGGTGCCGAGTAATGATCGATCTTGATCGTCGTCTTGCTACCCGGCTTGGCGGGCTCGGTTTTCGTTTCCTTAAAGACCGGCGTATCGGGCGTCGATTGCTTGCCGCGCGTTTCGCGAATCGTCACGGCAATGAAGTTCTTACCCGCCGTGACGGTGTACAGCGGATGCTGCCGGTGGTTTGGATGCGCGTCGCTATTCAAGTAAAGCGATACGGTGTCGCCTTCGAGTACCGGCACATCAATCCGTTTGTCCTTGCCCGCGACGGAAAGCGCGCCGTTCGCGAATTGCGGGAGCACTTTGCCATTGACCGCGATGGCGTACGGAACGCTAAGCGTCTGCTCGGACGGAAGTGGGTCCGCCCACAACCCTGTATTGAAAAAATAACTAACCGTGACCTCCGCCTTAACCTTCACCGGGTCGCGAACGATCGATCCGCGATTTTGATTCGTCGTGACGACAAGGTCGGGCGCTTGGGTTGGCGCGTCGGTGCCCATTAGCAAGCCTCCTCGTCGTGCACGTCGTTAGGGAAGTAGCCTTCGCGGTGATTCGACTTGGGCTGCCAATAAATCTCGACCGCTTCGGCGTTCGCGGTGGCGATGCGCGGGATCAAGCCGTTTTCATCGGTGCGGCCTTCCAATGTTTCATCGCCCACCTTGGCGATGAACGGCAAACCCGCAATGGGTTCACCGGTGTTTGGGTCCACCGCGCGCACTTGCTCGTCGAAAAGCTTGATGTCGCCTTTGGGTAAGGCGTTGATCGTCGCCGCGCCGCTTGCGCCGCCGGGGAAATTGTTTTGCGCGCTCTTGACGGTGAATTGTCCCGGGCATGCGAAGGTGATGTTGCCGCCTTCGAGCCGCACTTCGCTGCGTCCGGCTTTCAGCACGATCGGCCCCGCGGCCAGCACTTCAATGCTGTCGGTCGTGCTCGTCATGCGGATGTCCTGATGAGCGAGGAATTCCAAGCTGTCGCCGTGCGCGCGCAACACGACGGGGCCCTGCGCGGCGATCGCATCCACCCCGCCTCGCGCGGCCAGCACGTGCGCGCCGCCGCCCGCCGCGACGGCGATCGTGCGGCCAGCGGCGAGATGCGTGTCATTCGCCACCGTCGTGCTCAAGCTGCCGCCGGCGAACAAGACCATGCTCGCGCGCGTGGTCCATAGTTGATCGGCCGCGCTGTCGATCAACACCATCGGTTGCGCAAAGCGTTCCACCGCATCGCCGTCGGGCGTCGCGGCGGTTTGATTGCCCACCGGTGCGTCGAAGCGTCCGTTGAGTGTGGGATCGATCGCCGCGCGCAAGGGCGTGGGTGATTGCACGGCGTTCCAACTCACGTGATGTTGTTCGGCGGTGGTGTGCCACGTCGTGGCGCGCGTTTCAGCGTGACGCAGGCTCGCGATCGCTTCGCTCGCGTTGAGTTGCGTGCCGTTGGCGTTCGCGCGCCCGCGCGTGGTGACGAACACGCCTTCGCCGCCGCGTGCGCTGCTCCAGCCTTGCGTAGTCCATGAAAATCCACGACCAAGCAATGCGCCGCGCGCGGATGCGGCATCGGTATGCGCGGTCACCGCACCCAAGGTGAGCCGCGATTCGGCTTGACTGGTTTCAAGCCGCGTCGCGAGCGCGCCGGCGCTGTCGTCGCTCAACCATTGATTGTGGCCGGCGCCATCCAAGGTCAAGGTGTGCAAGCCCGAGAGCGCGGCCGCGTGATCGGTATGCACGTCGGCGCCCGCCACCCATGGTGGATGATCCTGGCCGTTATAAAGCGCGCCGACGATGACCGGCCGATCGATATCCGCGTCAAGAAAATCCACCAGCACTTCGCTGCCCACGCGCGGCGTGAAGACCGAGCCCCAGTTGGGTCCTGCAAACCATTCGGCCACGCGCACCCAGGTACCCGCGCTCGCGTCGCGTAGGCCGCGTCGGTCCCACGGAAACACAACCTTGACGCGATGGTCGCGTTCTGTGGTGACCGCTTCGCCTTCCAAGCCGACGACCACGGCGGTTTGCACGCCCGCGGCCAAGGGCTTCGGCGGCGCGGCGGCCGGCACGACAGGCGTGCCATGCGCGACGGCGTCGAAGCGATTGCGATAAGTGCCGGCTTCGACATCCGTCGATCCCAACAAGGCCGCGATGCCCGCGCCTAAGTTGTTCGCGGCTTCATGCTCGACGCTGAGTACGACGAACCGTTGCTCGTTCAACGTCGAATGTCCAACGAGCGTGAACGCAGTGCCGGCCGCTAACGTACGCACGCTGCCTTCGCCTTCGTAGCCCTGCGCGTCGAGCCGTTGCTCGGCCAATCGGTCGAAGGCGCGTTGCGCGGCGTGCGCGGAATCGCGTTCGCGATACACGCCACCGCCGTCGTAATGTTCGAGCGCGAGGCCAGTTGGATCGGTAGCCGCGGTGTCTTCGCCGCCGATGCCCGCCGCGCGTTTGTAATCCCAGCTTGATAACGTCACTTGCGTGGGCCGCACGCGTTGCGCGACGACGAAGCGGGTGATCGTATCGCTCGCCTCGGTCGCGGCCGCGCGGTGGAAACGAATGGTGTCCTCGCGCGCGGCGGGCCATGGCGTCTCGGGGTCGGAGATGACGAGCAGATGTTGGCCCTCGTTCGCATCGTCGCGATGTTCATAGCGATGATTCAAGCCATGCATTGCCAGCACGCGCGCGAGAAACGCGGCGTCCGTTTCGCGAAATTGCGTGACGAGACTCAACGCTGGCAGCGTGCGCGAGACCTCGACCCGCAATTCGGTTAGCGGCGTGAGCTTGAGCAACTCAGCGGCGATATCGGTCGCGGTTTTGTCTTGAAAAATGCGCGTGTCATGCCGCAAGGCCAACGCCGCGGCGGCCGGCTCCATCATCAAGCGATAACGCGCGAGGCCACCGTCCGCGCCTAGCGCCGATGCTTGCGTGACGACGCCGTGCCATGAACGTTTGCCACCATCGGCGAGCAATACGCGCAGCGTGATCGGCTCGCCGAGTAATTCGCGCAACGGCACATGCGCCGAGGTGCTCAATACATCGATGTCGAATCGATACGCGGCATTGACGGCTTCATGTCCTCGAAACCGTTCAACCATCAGCGACGCGCCGTTTGGAACCGCGCATTGCAATTCAATAAGACGCGCGTGTTGATCGAGCAAGGCTTCGATCGCCTGCAGCGCCGAGCGTAAATCCGTCATGGCAATGTGATTGTGAGATTGGCCGTGCGCGGCGGCAGCGTGACTAACTTTTCATAAGCGGCGATCGCGCGCTCGGTGGTGTTGGCTAAATGCCAGCGCAGACCTAAGAAGCCCGACAGCCCGATCAATGCGAAGATCGATGCGACCACCCATATCGGCACGTCGCGCTTGAGTGCATGTTTAATGCGATCGGGCGGTTCCCAATTTGGCGCGAAGGTCGAGCGGCTGCCTTTGAGATGCGCGATCTCGTCGCCCAAGCGCGCGGTGAGGTAGGCCAGCTTCTCGGGGCCTTCGAGCAAATATTTGCCTTGAAAGCCCATGAGCAAGCACACGTAAAACACCTCAAGCGCTTGCACATGCGCGGCGCCTTTCAAGCGCAGTTCTTCAAGCTTAGTGAAGAAGTTTTCGCCGGCGAGTTGGTCGCCGAACAAGGCCAGTTGCAAGGGTCGTCGCTCCCATGCGTCGCGAATACGGAATTGCGACGAGAGAACACTTTCATCGACCATCGCGCAAAACGCATACTTCGCGGTGAAGATGTCTTCGTTGGAAATGCCAAGCTTGCGTGCTTGACGTTCGACGCCGTCGAGAAAAGTTTGAATTTGCGCGGCGAAGAGTTCCGCGTCGGCCGGCGCTTGCCGATTTTTGATCAACAACAGCATGTAAAAGCCGTCGTACATCAAGTCGAGCAGCGAACGCGCTTGCGGCGTGTGGCTCGCGCGCGGGGTCGACACGGTCGAGCCGAATAAGGACGGAGTCACGCTCGCATTCATTGCATCACCGCGAGAAGTTCGAGTTGCAGGTCTTGGATGCCCGAGGGCACGTAAATCATCATCGACTGCGCTTGCGCCATGCGTTCGTACAACGGTCCGCGCGCGTCAAGCGCGAAGTAATACGTGTTGGGCCGTACCGGAATCGCGGCCGGCGCTTGCGGTAGATGCGTAAGCCGAATACCAGGCATGGCCGACAGCACGAGTTTTTCCACGTCATCGGGCGAGCCAAGCTTGAAGCGACGCGGCACGTTCTCGATCAACTCCGCCGGTGGTTGATTGGCCGCCACGCCTAGGTAAAAGCTCGTGCGCTCGTCGAACTTTTGCGAATCCAAGCGACCGATGAAGTACGACGGCTTAACCTCATTAAGTTGAATGGCCACGTGGCGCGTGGAGATCACGACTTCGAGCAACTCGCGCACGATGTTGTCGAGCGCGGTGAAGCACGCATGCGGATCGTCGTGGCGGTACGCGGGCAAATCGGCCAACACGTAATGCTTGGAAAACGTCAGCAGCGAACCCGCGAGCGCGAGCACGCCTTGATACAACCGCTCGGGCGCCAAGCCCGGGTGATGCAGCACATGCGAAAGCGATGCGAAGGCCGCGTTTAGGGTGTGCAACAGCCAGAACGACGCGATATCGCCGGATCGAAACTCGATGATGTTTTTATTCGGTTCGCGATGTAGGCCGTGCAGCGCGTCGATCTTCGCTTGCATCGCGTCGAGCAAGCGGCGCAATTGCGCATGCAAGGCGGGTGAGGCTTCGATCGACACGCTCGGGCTAATGAACCGCGCGTCAAGCTCGTAACGTCCGGTGGACAAGCGGCGCACGCGCGCTACGGGAACGCTTGCAAGACCATCGCGCGGTTCATGGTCCGCCACCAAGCGCACATGCCGGGTGAGATACGCTAGTTCCGCCTCGGCCGCGTCGGTGAATGCATCGGGCGTGGCGCGGTTGGTTTGTACGTAGCGCGTGGCGGTGGTGACATGGTCCGGCGCGGCGAAATTGCTGCCCGCCTCGCGCGCGAGAGGCAGTACGGCATGAAACACCGTCTCGCTCGCGCCGTCGCTTAATACCTCGGCTAAGTGAACCGGCGCGGGCAGGGCGTCGATGCCCGGCGCGTCGTACGGTTCGCCGTCTGGAAACACGATGGAAAGCTCCGTCGCGCGAAGCGTTCCGGTAGCAAGCGCATCGACATCGAAACGCGCTAGCCGTACACCCCATGCATACGGATGAAGCGCGCGCATGGCATCAACCAGCCGCGCTTCGTGATAGGCATCTTGACGTTGGAAATGTTGGGGACGCAGGAATAATCCTTCGCCCCATAACACCTTGGCGGGCTTCTTCAACTGAAATTCCTTTTAACCGCAGCGAACCGGTATTAACGATTGCTGCAACTCCCGATCGACGCCGGCCGCATTGGCCGACGCGACCGTCATCGCACAACTCAATACTCCAAGCGTGATGCCGGTCTTCTCGGCTTCGGCGCTTTCAAACACATACCGCCACCGCGTTGGAGCCGGCGCGCGAAACAGCGCGATCACGCCGATATACGCGACATCGCGCGGCACTTTTTCCATGACCTCATAGCGTTGACCGGGAACGAGCGTGACCTCGCGCACCTCGATCAAATCATTTCCTAAAGCTTGCTTTTCTTTTTGCGCATCCAAGAACGCGTCGAACGGCGCTTGATTAAATGAGTTCGCATCGCGAAGTTTGTAAACCCGCGCGACTAACGCCAATGCATGACCATTCGAATCGGTATTAAGGTTATTACCCGCATGAAGCCGAACCGCGACTTGTCTTGCGGGCAATTGAATCTCGGGTACTTCGGGCTTTTCCGGTTTCTCCGGTTTCTTAAGCCCCGATTTCTCGAGCGCGATATCAGCGACGGTCAACAACACTGGCGCGACGCTGCAACCCGAAAGTGCCGACACAATGCACAAGCTTGCAGTCCAGCGAAAGATTGAATGCATTATTTTGTTTAGGCGTTCTATTACTTTTGATCATGCGACTCGTGGTACTAAGTCGATGTCCCCTGTTGCACCATTCTGCGTTAAACCACTACCATCCGCCACCGCTTCAATCGAGCCCATAAACCATCAATGATTTAGGCGCTCGTTCACCCTCATCGCTCATCGTCCCTCAATGCGTGCTCGTTTTTATTTATTCGCCTTGATGGTGTTGTTCGTCGCTGGTTGCGCGACCCAATCAACGCCGCCCGCCGCGCCACCGCCTCCAAGCGTGGGTCCTATCGATCAAGCCATTAGTCGCTGGGATGAATTAAGCAAGAGCGGCCAAGCCGATAAGGCCAAGGAGTTGATGGCCAACATCAAGCGTGAATACCCCGCGCGCAAGGAGCCTTGGCTTAAGCAAGCACAACTTCAATTCGACGCCGGTAATTACGGCCAAGCGGTGCTTGATGCGCAAGAGGCATTACGACGCGATCCCGCGGATCGCACGGCGCTTGGCATCGTGGCCGTTAGCGGATTGCGCGTTAGCGCCAGCGCGTTGGCTGATCTCGTCCGTCGCGAGGGCGTGCCGGGCTCGGTGCGCGACGAGGCCGCGATCATCGCGAAGTCGTTGCGCGAAAGCCTCGGCGAAAGCGTGCTCGTTCCGCCACCACCCGTTGTCGAGCCCGTGGCGACTCCAGCGCCTGCTCCAGCACCTAAACCAGTGCGCGTGAAATCGACGCGGCCCGCACCATCAAATGCCAGTCCCGCTAAAAACCCGTTCGAAGCATTGAAGTAATTCACTCGTTAAAAACCTAAAGGCCCGCTCATGTCCAAAAAAGAAAGCGTTCAAAAGCGACTTCAAAAAGTTCGGCCGCCGCGGGTCCAATTGACCTACGAAGTTCAACGCGGCGATGCGTCGGAGCAAAAAGAATTGCCGTTCGTCGTCGGCGTGCTTGGCGACTTCGCGGGTCAGTCGACCGAGTCGCAAGGCAAGCTCAAGGATCGCAAGTTCGTGCAGGTCGATCTCGATAATTTCGATAGCGTGATGGAAGGCATGGCGCCTCGCGCGACCTACCGCGTACCGAACAAGTTGACCGAGGAGGGCGGCGAGTTCGGCGTCGATCTCGAGTTCAAATCGATCGACGATTTCCGGCCCGAGGCGGTCGTGGAGAAAGTCGAGCCGCTGCAACGTTTAATGGAAGCGCGTCACAAGCTTGCCGACCTTCGCAATAAGCTCGCCGGCAACGACAAGCTGGAAGACTTGCTCAACGAAGTGTTGTCCAACACCGAGAAGCTCACCGCTCTCAACACCGAAGCGAAGGAGTGATGCATGTCTGCCCAGCTTTCATCCATC